>NZ_NFJA01000026.1:0-41665 GCF_002159615.1 Bacteroides sp. An279 | reverse complement strand
ATCTGACGAAGAACAGGAGCGAAAAAGACCAAAAAATCGCCCAAAGCACACACGAAAACGTATACATCAAGACAAGAAAAACTTTTTGGAGAAATTCAAAACAGCTTCTCATATAAAAAGGAACCATGACAAATGTTCCGTCATGATTCCTTCCTCATATTTCCGCACATTGTCCGATAACGGACCTACAACTATCAATTAGCCATTTCTGAAATGAACTTGATGCGCACCAACCGGATTTCTTCTTCCGTATAATCACCTCCCAGCTCACTCATGGCATCGTCTATCTTGTCTGTAGTAGACTCTTTGAAATAATCATAAATATCAAGCATGTGGTCTTCATCCATGACTTCTTCCAAAAAGTAATCGATATTCAGTTTTGTGCCAGAATAGACTATAGCCTCGATTTCATCAAGCAATTCATTAAATTCGATTCCTTTTGCTACAGCTATGTCATCAAGCGCTACTTTACGGTCAATACTTTGAATAATAGAGACTTTCAGTTTCGACTTATTGGCAACTGTACGCACACGCAAATCTTCCGGACGGTCGATTTCGTTCTCCTCGCAATGCTTCTTGATCAAATCGCAGAACTCCTGTCCGTAACGTTTAGCCTTACCGGCACCCACTCCCGGAATATTCTGCAGTTCCTCCAATGTTATCGGATAGATGGTAGCCATTGCTTCCAACGACGGATCCTGAAATATGACATAAGGCGGTACATCCAGTTTCTTTGACATCTTCTTGCGCAAATCTTTCAGCATAGAGAACAGCACCGGATCAACGGCACACGAAGCACCGCCGCGCATCGGCACGTCTTCGATTTCTTCTTCATCGAAATCTGTATCTTCTACAATCTTGAACGATTTAGGCTTCTTCAAGAACTTGCGTCCCTCAGCCGTCACTTTCAGCAAGCCATAGTTTTCTACATCTTTACTTAAATATCCGGCAATCAGCGCCTGGCGAATCACGGCATTCCACAACCTTTCTTCTTCGCCCATACCCGAACCGAACACTTCCAGATCTTCGTGTTTGTGCGCCAATACCTCGCTTGTCTCTTTTCCCAAAAGGATATCAACAATATAATCTTGTTTAAAGTTTTCTTTAACTGCAATGATTGTTTCAATCACTGCACACAATGAATCCTGAGCCTCCACTTGTTTCTTCGGATTTAAACAGTTATCACAATTACCACAATTATCTTCTGTATATTCTTCACCGAAGTAATGCAACAACACCTTTCTACGGCACACTGATGATTCGGCATAAGCTGCAGTTTCCAACAGTAATTGCTTTCCAATTTCCTGTTCGGAAACAGGCTTTCCCTGCATAAATTTTTCCAACTTCTGCAAGTCTTTGTTCGAATAGAACGTTATACATTGGCCTTCCCCTCCGTCACGTCCAGCACGCCCAGTTTCCTGATAATACCCTTCCAGACTTTTCGGCATATCATAATGAATTACAAACCGGACATCCGGCTTGTCTATTCCCATACCGAAAGCAATGGTGGCAACAATCACATCAACGTCTTCCTTCAAAAAAGCATCCTGATTGGCATTCCGTGTAGCCGAATCCATACCGGCATGATAAGGACGCGCCTTAATGCCATTTGCCTGAAGGATTTCGGCAAGCTCCTCCACTTTCTTCCGGCTCAAACAATAAATGATACCTGATTTTTCCGGATTCTGCTTAATGAAACGGATAATATCCTTGTCTATATTATTGGTCTTAGGACGTACCTCATAATACAAGTTCGGACGATTGAAAGAAGACTTGAACTCAGTTGCATCCACCATCCCTAAATTTTTCTGGATATCCATTTTTACTTTAGGTGTAGCCGTTGCCGTCAATGCTATCACCGGAGCTTTTCCGATTTCATTGATAATCGGCCGAATACGGCGGTATTCCGGACGGAAGTCATGTCCCCATTCAGAAATGCAGTGCGCCTCATCAATTGCATAAAAAGAGATTTTTACATGCTTCAGGAAATCAACATTTTCTTCTTTCGTCAATGATTCGGGAGCCACATACAACAACTTGGTTTTTCCAGCCAAGATGTCCGACTTCACCTGATCAATCGCTGATTTCGTGAGTGAAGAATTAATGAAATGCGCTACTCCATCTTCTTCGCTGTAGTTGCGCATCGCATCTACCTGATTTTTCATCAGAGCAATGAGCGGAGATATCACGATAGCCGTACCTTCCATCAATAAGGAAGGCAACTGATAACACAAAGATTTCCCTCCACCGGTAGGCATTAACACAAATGTATCTTTGCCTGCCAGCAGGTTACGAATAATAGCTTCCTGGTTTCCCTTAAATGTATCGAAACCGAAATACTTTTTCAATTGTGCTGCTAAATTGATGTTTTCCGCCATTGTCTCTTCATTTTAAGTGATGTTAGTATTCAAGTTTTTCAAGAGAATAATTCCTTTTTCCTCTTAACAAAGTTATAAACAAGTTTTGATATTATGCAAATTTCTTAGGAATAAATTCAAGAAAAAACTACTTTTTTCATCACTTTCCATGTTTTTAAGCCATTTGAAGACGCGAGATGTTCGCTTTTCCCATCTGTTCTTTCGCATAATCGAGCGTCACGACAAAGGTATCCACCTTGTGCGAAGGAACCTCGAACATCGTGTCCATCATAATGGTTTCCACGATGGAGCGCAAGCCGCGGGCTCCCAACTTATACTCGATAGCCTTATCGACAATATATTCGAACACCTCCGGCTCGAACTCCAATTTCACGCCATCCATTTCGAACAATTTGATATATTGCCTGATAATGGAATTCTTGGGTTCGGTCAGAATGTTGCGCAATGCCGTACGGTCCAACGGGTTCAGATAAGTCAGTATCGGCAAACGTCCGATAATTTCAGGAATCAGGCCGAATGACTTCAAGTCTTGAGGTGCAATATACTGCATCAAGTTCTTGCGGTCGATATTCACCGTATTCTTTGCTGCACCATATCCTACCACGTGCGTATTCAGGCGCTGGGCAATCTTACGTTCTATCCCATCGAACGCCCCTCCACAAATAAACAAGATGTTCTTTGTATTTACCGGAATAAGCTTCTGCTCCGGATGCTTACGTCCGCCCTGAGGAGGCACATTGACGATAGACCCTTCCAAGAGCTTCAGCAAACCTTGCTGAACCCCTTCACCACTGACGTCACGGGTAATAGAAGGATTATCCCCCTTACGGGCTATCTTGTCTATTTCATCAATAAACACAATACCTCGTTCTGCCTCGGCAACATTGTAGTCTGCTACCTGCAACAGGCGGGTGAGGATGCTTTCGATATCTTCGCCCACATAACCGGCTTCGGTCAAGACCGTAGCATCGACAATGGTAAAAGGTACGTGCAGCAACTTGGCTATGGTGCGCGCCAGCAATGTCTTTCCAGTTCCGGTGCTTCCTACCATTATGATATTCGACTTCTCGATTTCCACATCATCTTTGCTCTCGGGCTGCAACAAACGCTTGTAATGATTGTAAACAGCCACCGAAAGGTAACGCTTGGCACTATCTTGCCCGATGACGTATTGGTCAAGAAACTCCTTGATTTCTTTCGGTTTCGGTAAATCCTGCAAATTCAGATTCAAACCGTTTCCTTTCTGGCGAACAGCTTCCTGTACGATTTCATGCGCCTGTTCGGCACAACTGTCGCAAATACATCCGTTGACCCCCGTTATCAAAAAGCCCACTTCATTTTCCGACCGTCCACAAAAGCTGCAACGCCGTTTGCCTCTTTGATTCGTTTTATCTTCCAATTTTCTTGTTTTTTAGTTGAAAAAGTCAACAAGCTGGCAAGACTTCTTAATTACCATTCAGGTCTTTGCCAACTTGTTATCTGATACTTTGTTTACTCGTTAATACTACAATACCGGTTTACGCGACAACACTTCGTCAATCATACCATATTCCTTGGCCTCTTGTGCTGTCATCCAGTAATCACGGTCCGAGTCTGCCCATACCTTATCGAAATCGGTATGCGAATGTTCGGCGATAATCGTGTACAATTCTTTCTTCAATTTCTGTATTTCACGTGCCGTAATCTCAATGTCGGATGCCTGACCCTGTGCTCCTCCCATCGGCTGATGAATCATCACCCGTGAATGCGTCAACGCAGACCGCTTGCCTTCCTTGCCAGCCACCAGCAACACCGCAGCCATCGAAGCAGCCATACCGGTACAAATGGTAGCCACATCACTACCGATAAACTGCATTGTGTCATAAATACCCAGACCGGCATATACCGACCCGCCCGGAGAATTGATATAAATAGAAATGTCTTTACCCGAATCTACTGAATCCAGATACAGCAGCTGTGCCTGCAAGGTATTGGCTGTATAATCATCAATCTGGGTTCCGAGGAAAATGATGCGGTCCATCATCAAACGCGAGAAAACATCAAGCTGCGTCACATTCAGCTGACGTTCTTCCAAAATATAAGGATTCAAATAACCTGCCTGCGACTTGATTACGTCATCAAGCACCATGCTGTTCATGCCTAAATGCTTGACAGCATATTTTCTAAAATCATCCATTCGTCTATTAAGTTTTTAATTGTGTTTTAATCTGAATAAAAAGAGAAGCTTTTAAACTGGCCTCTTTTTTCCGCTTGGGCAAAAGTACAAAAACTTCCACTCACTTAACGGAATGCCAAATTAAAAGCTCCTCTTTTAGCAAGTTTTAGCAATTCGCCTTCACCACAGGAAGGAAATCACTCAAACATCTTATTGAATTCTTCTGCTGAAACGGCCTTGTGGTTTAATGTAACCTGTGCTTTCAATGCTTCTGCCAGCTTGCTTTCCACAGCACGGTTTACCAAAGCTTCCACACTTTCGCGTTTCTTCAACATTTCCTTCGAATAGTTATCCAGCAGTTCATCCGGAACATTGATCATGCCATACTGGGCAAATTGAGCACGAGTAGCTTCCTTGGCCATTTCGTTAATATCTGCCTGTTCTATTTTAATTCCGTTGGCAGCCACCAGTTTTTCCTTAATCAGGTGCCAAGTCAGTTCTTCCAGGCTCTTCTCATAGTGTTCTGAAACGAACTCTTCGCCTTTATCCTTGTTGTTTTCCAGCATGATGCGCTTCATCAACTCATCAGCGAACTGCAATTTTCCGATTTTTCCGGATACATACGAGCGCACATCAATCAAGAATTTATAATCACTGTCTGCTTCGTATTGCTTGGCAATGGTTTCCTTGATTTGTGCACGGAATTCCTCTTCACTATGCGCCTTGCCTTCACCCAAAACCTGATCGAACAGTTCCTGATTCAAGTCTCCCGGAATCATACGTGTAATCTCTTCTATCTGGAAGCTGAAATTGCCGGTATGTGCACCCACTTCTTCTTTCTTGATTTTCAAAAGTGACGACAATTCGGCTTCATTGTTGTCGAAAGCAACAGACGGGTTGAACACCAACACAGTATTCACCTTCGCACCGTTGAATACAGCCTTCTGGTCATCATTCTTCATATAAGTAGGCATCATTACTGCACCTTCTACCTGAATGCCGCCTTCTTTGGTATTTCCGTTTTCATCCAATTCGGCAAGCAAACCTTTCAACAAATCATTGTCCTGATAGTCTTCCACCTTTTCATATTTGGCCGTACGCTGAGTATACAACTTCACCTGTTGGTCTACCATCTCGTCTGTGACATTGATGTCGTAATAATCAATGGTATCAGCAGCCGACAAATCTACTGTAAATTCGGGAGCCAAGGCAATATCGAAAGAGAATTCAAAGTTTTCGTCATTGGCAAAATCTACATTGCTTTCTTTGGGAAGCGGAGCGCCCAACATATCCACTTTATTTTCACGAATATATTCGTTCACCTTTTCCTGCATCAATTTGTCAACTTCCTCTACCAATACTGACGTACCATACTGCTTCTTGAGCAATGTCATCGGAACCATGCCTTTGCGAAATCCCGGCATATTCACGTTCTGACGAAGCTTTTTCAATGTTTTTTCTACTTTTTCCTGATAGTCAGCTTTTTCAATCTGAACGGTAAGCACCGCGCTCACCTTGTCTACATTTTGCAATGAAATATTCATTTCCGACTTATTGTTTTAATTACTACTATATTTCCTATTCAATTTTTGAGGTTGCAAAAATAGTGTTTAATCTTACAATAACCAAAAAGTCAACGTAAAATTTCACAAAACACCTGGCAGATAATGCTATTCGCGTATATCTCTCATCTGAAAATCTTTCCGGCGGAGCACAAAACTGTTACTCAAATATTTCTCACGCACAATCTTGTTGGCCGCCAGTTCCTCGGGTGTGCCTTGAAACAAGATTTTACCTTCGAACAACAGGTAAGCCCGGTCGGTAATGCTCAATGTTTCCTGCACATTATGGTCGGTAATCAGAATGCCGATGTTCTTATCTTTCAATCTCCATACAATATGCTGGATGTCTTCTACAGCAATAGGGTCGACTCCGGCAAAAGGCTCGTCCAACATGATAAACTTAGGGTCGATGGCTAAGCATCGGGCTATTTCCGTACGCCGACGCTCTCCCCCTGACAACTGATCCCCCAAGTTCTTCCGGACCTTCTGCAGACGAAATTCGGCTATAAGACTTTCCAGCTTTTCCTTCTGATACTCTTTCGAAGTCTTGGTCAGCTCCAATACTGAAGCGATATTGTCTTCCACGCTCATCTTCCTGAATACGGAAGCTTCCTGCGCCAGATAACCGATACCGTTCTGCGCACGCTTGTACACCGGATAGCTGGTTATATCCTGGTCGTTCAAGTAAATATGTCCCTCATTGGGCACAATCAGTCCCGTCGTCATATAAAAAGAAGTGGTCTTCCCTGCCCCGTTCGGCCCCAGAAGCCCCACGATTTCCCCTTGCTTCACATTAATGGAAACGTGGCTCACCACGGTACGCTTGCCATACTTCTTCACCAAATTCTCAGTACGAAGCACCATACGTCCGTCAGCCGGAAGCTCGAAATTGCCTGTAGCCTGTTGCTGGTTTTCCTGTTCTGCCATATTGCTCTAAAATTCGTTTGCGTGATAAAAATCTTCGGCAAAAGTAGTAAAAAACTTGGGTTATGTGGTCATTCGCCCTAATTTCCTCTTCCCTTTTATTATAATATAGCTAAAAAACCGTACTTTTGCACTAAAATCAGACTTGAATAAGATATGGTAAAGCCAATTTCAAACTTCGGAAAATACATCATGCTTATGGGCAGGGTATTCGCCCGTCCTGAACGGTTCAGGATGTATTTCAAACAATACGTCAACGAAATGGCACAGCTGGGCATCAATTCCATCGGAATCGTCCTGCTGATTTCCTTTTTCATCGGCGCAGTCATCTGCATCCAAATCAAGCTCAATATAGAAAGCCCTTGGATGCCACGTTTCGTGGTCGGCTATACGACCCGTGAAATCTTGTTGCTGGAATTTTCCTCCTCCATCATGTGTTTGATTCTTGCCGGAAAGGTGGGCTCGAACATTGCATCCGAACTGGGAACCATGCGCGTCACCCAACAGATAGATGCACTCGACATCATGGGCGTAAATTCGGCATCGTACCTGATTCTCCCTAAAATAATCGGACTGATGACCATGATTCCCCTTCTGGTGGTATTCAGCATCTTTGCGGGCATTATCGGAGCCTTCTGTACTGCCTGGTTTGCCGGCATCATGAATGCCACCGACCTGGAATATGGCATCCAGTACAGTTTCGTGGAATGGTATGTGTGGTGCAGTTTCATCAAGTCGTTGTTCTTTGCTTTCATCATCGCCAGCGTTTCGGCTTTCTTTGGATATACAGTCGAAGGCGGTTCCATAGCAGTGGGTAAAGCAAGTACCGACGCTGTAGTATCGAGCAGCGTACTGATTCTGTTTTCCGACCTGATTCTAACCCAATTACTCAGCTAAAGCGAAACCAATCATGATAGAAATAAAATCAATATACAAATCTTTCGAAGACAAGAATGTGCTGGAAGACATCAGCTTCACTTTCGAAAACGGGAAAACCAACCTGATTATCGGACAGAGTGGCTCGGGAAAAACCGTGCTGATGAAATGCCTGGTAGGACTGCTCGCTCCCAATAAAGGTGAAGTATTATACGACGGGCGTAACTTTCTCACAATGGACAAGAAAGAAAAAAAATCATTGCGCAGAGAAATGGGGATGATTTTCCAAAGTGCAGCTTTGTTCGATTCGCTCACCGTACTGGAAAACGTGATGTTTCCCCTCGACATGTTTTCCAACAAGAATTACAACGAGCGGGTCAAACGTGCCCAGTTTTGTCTGGACCGGGTCAACCTGCTTGATGCCCAAAAGAAATATCCCGGCGAAATAAGTGGAGGTATGCAGAAACGTGTGGCAATCGCCCGTGCCATTGCTCTTCAGCCCCAATACCTGTTTTGTGACGAACCCAACTCCGGACTGGACCCGAAGACATCGCTGGTAATTGACGAGCTGGTACACGACATTACCACAGAATACAATATGACCACCATCATCAACACCCATGACATGAACTCGGTATTAGGTATCGGCGATAGCATCCTTTACATTTACCAAGGGCACAAGGAATGGGAAGGCAACAAAGACCAGGTATTCAGTGCCACAAACGAACGGCTGAACAATTTCATCTTTGCTTCCGACCTGCTTCGGAAAGTGAAGACCGAAGAGGCCTCGAAAGTAAAATAACCTTTGCAAAAGAAATGAACCTATGTTCATCAGCCCACGAACTTATCTTCGCCCGCTGATGAACATAGGTTCATAAGCATACGGACCTATATCCGCCCATATCATCTTTTATACTTCCAGTTGTATTTCATCACCAAGTCAAGGAATGTCAAAGAGGCTTCCTTCATCCGGTTCTCCATTGTTGCAATCCGATTCTGGATGTAAATGTAAAACACATAAAGCACAATGGCCGCAACCAAAGCAAATATCATAGGAAACAGAGCCGTACGTATATTCCCCGCCATATCCGATACCGAAAATCCACCGGTATAGCAAAGAGAATCAAAAGCCATAGCCATACCAATTACTGTGCCCAATACGCCTAACGCCAACGTCGTGACAATAAACATCCTTATCCACAAGCACCTTTTCTTCAGATTACCCGATTGTACTTCCCGATAAGAAACGACCATCCGTTCTACCACATCCGAGTCCTCATCGATTCTCGACAAGCCGTGATAACAAACAGCCGCTACTGGTCCACGCGTGTTATGACAAAGATTCGTAGCTCCTTCCACATCACCTTTTTCCAATGCAGACGCTACTTTTTCCATCAATTTCCGGATATCGATATCCGCCAAGCCCAACGACAGGATACGCTCTACGCAACAAGCCAAGCCTAATACGAAAGCAATGCCGACCAATGACATCAAGCCAGAATCTCCTTCTTTCCATCCTGAGGTCAGAACTCCGGGCACACCTCTTTGCCCAGCGGTCTCAACTGTGTCCTTGTCCATCACCTCATACTCTTCCGCTTGTTCGAATCCCTTGCTAATATCTGCATCTTGAGCCCTTGCAGAATAAACCATTCCCAATGACAGAATACCTGCCACCGCGAAAAATGCAAAAAACTTCTTCATCTTGGATTTGTTTAAAGATTCATATAAGACCTGATAAATCTTACCTTGCTGCGGAGAGAACGGGATTCGAACCCGTGATACGCTTTTGACGTATACACGCTTTCCAGGCGTGCCTCTTCAACCACTCGAGCATCTCTCCTTGACTCTTATGACCGTATCTTAGAAATTCGTGTGCAAAAGTATTCTTTATTTTTGGTTTTGCCTAAGATTTGGCGTACAAAAGTCTTCCAGCAAAGATGAATTTAATATATTTTAAAAACTTTCAGTGCGTTTGCTGATGTCACAGAGGCTATTCCAGCCATCGGGACTCCATAAATCTCAGACAACCTCTCTGCTACTTTCACAATAAATGCACTTTCGTTCCGCTTTCCCCGATAAGGCACCGGAGCCAAATAAGGCGAGTCGGTCTCCAGCACCAAACGCTCTAATGGCACCGACGATGCCAATACAGCCGGTAAGGTACTCTTCTTGAATGTCACAACGCCATTTATCCCCAACATAAAACCGGGATAATCCAACAAGCGGAGCGCCTCTTCCTCTGTACCTGTAAAACTATGGAAAATACCTGTCAGACTCTTTTTGTCATACCGCGAAAGCACTTCCAACAATTCGGAACAGGCGGCACGGCAATGGATGACCAACGGCAAACCATACGTCAATGACCATTCTATCTGTCTGTGCAACACCTCTACCTGCTCTTTCAGGTAAGTCTTGTCCCAATACAAGTCAAGCCCCACCTCTCCGATACCATAAAACCTCCTGTCTGAATGCAACCACCGTTCTACACGCTCCAGACGGATTTTCCAATCAGCATCTACCGATGTGGGATGCAATCCAATCATCGGATAACATCCTTCATGTTCGTCGCACAAAGCCAGCATCTGCTCTACCGATGCATCATCAATGTTGGGCATAAACAAACGTGTCACTCCTGCTTCACGGGCACGAATCAATGCCAGTTCGCGGTCTCCGTCAAACTCTTCGACAAACAAGTGTGTGTGTGTATCTATCAAATGAACCATAACCCCTCCTTTCATTTATCCGGTTACAGGTTACGGTGCATCAGACCGACTACAAAATCCAACAGATGCCGCTTGTTCTCCTGCGGAACCTGCACCTGTTCCAATAAACGCATCCCTTGCCCGTAATAATCTTCTATCTTCTTCTGGCACAGTTCTCCGATTTTCTCCTTATTATATATAGCCGTCACAGCAGCTATCTTTTGTTCAGGCATATAATCTCCGGTAGTAATCCAGTGCATCAGTTCGGTACGGGTTCCGGCATCAGCTTGCTCGAAAGCCGTAATCAGCATAAAGGTTTTCTTGTTGCAAAGAATGTCTCCCCCGATATTCTTACCAAAGACTTTCGGATCGCCATACACATCCAAATAGTCATCCTGCAATTGGAAAGCCAAGCCGATCTGGATGCCGAAGTCATACAACTTCCGGGCATCTTCCTCGGATGCACCTCCTAAAATCGCCCCTATCTTCAACGAACCCGCCAACAACACCGAAGTCTTCAAGCGTATCATCTCAATGTATTCATCTACCGACACATCATTACGGTGCTCGAATTCCATATCCCATTGCTGCCCCTCGCAAACTTCCAGCGCCGTTTGTGAAAATACTTCCATTACCGGTTTGACATACTGCGTAGGACAATCTTTCATCAAGAACTGATAAGCCAAGATAATCATGGCATCGCCCGAGAGAATTGCCGTATTTTCATTCCAACGCTTATGTACCGTCGGCTTCCCTCTCCGCTTGTCTGCCTTATCCATCAAATCATCATGCAAAAGAGTAAAATTATGATATGTCTCCAGTGCAGCAGCCTGCGAAAATACAGCCTCCACATCTTCCTTATATAAGTTGTATGCCAATAGCAACAACAATGGACGGATACGTTTTCCGCCAATGGCAAGTACATATTCTATCGGTTCGTACAAACCTTTCGGGTCGCGCATATAAGCCAGTTTTTCCATATACACATGGAAAAGCCCTTGCATTTCTTTCGTGGTCAATTGTTTCATAATTCTTTGGTATAAATAATGCTCCGGAATACTCCGTACTGCAAATATAACAGAAATCTTTAAAGGGTTGTCAAGAAAGAAAAGAAATCTAACAAAAATGTGTATCTTTGAAGCGCAAACCATAAAAACGAAACAACGTATGAAAAAAATAGTCATCGCCATCGACGGTTTTTCGTCGTGCGGAAAAAGCACTATGGCAAAAGACTTGGCAAAAGAAATCGGCTATATCTATATCGACAGCGGTGCCATGTATCGTGCCGTAACCCTATATTGCATCGAACATGACTTATTCGACCCGGACGGAAACATCCGGACCGAAGCCCTCAGACAACACATGGACGAGATACACATTACGTTTCGCATAGACACAGCCACCCAGCACCTGCACACCTTCTTAAACGGAAAAGATGTAGAAGAACAGATACGTACACTTGAAGTGTCCTCAAAAGTCAGCCCTGTGTCAGCACTTGATTTCGTGCGCCATGCTTTGGTGCGCCAACAGCAAGACATGGGCAAAGACAAAGGCATTGTAATGGACGGACGCGATATCGGCACCGCCGTATTCCCCGATGCCGAACTGAAGATTTTTGTCACAGCTTCACCCCAAATCCGTGCCAAACGCCGCTACGATGAGTTGTGCGCCAAAGGACAGAAAGCTTCATTCGAAGATATCCTGCACAATGTAGAAGAACGCGACCGTATTGACCAGACCCGTACCGTAAGCCCCTTACGAAAAGCTGAAGATGCTATCTTACTGGACAACAGCAATCTGACACTCAGCGAACAGAAAGACTGGTTGTTGGATCAATTCAAACGTGTAGTCTATGAATAACAAGACATCCCCCCAAATAGAAATAGACGAAAGTTCAGGCTTCTGTTTCGGTGTGACTACTGCTATCCAGAAAGCAGAAGAAGAATTGTCTAAAGGTGCTCCTCTGTACTGCCTGGGAGACATCGTCCACAACGGACAAGAATGCGAACGCCTGAAAAGACTCGGACTCCTCACCATAGACCATGAGAAATTCGGCACACTGGAAAAAGTAAAAGTCTTACTACGGGCACACGGCGAACCTCCCTCTACATACGAACTGGCTCGGCGAAAACACATCGAAATCATCGATGCCACCTGCCCCGTCGTATTACGGCTTCAGAAGCGTATCAAGCAAGAATATGCCACCCCTGCCCCTGAAGGACGAAAAAAACAAATAGTCATTTTCGGGAAAAACGGACACGCGGAAGTTTTAGGACTGGTAGGACAAACCAATGGTGAAGCTATCGTGATTGAAAATCTGGAAGAAGCCAAACAACTGGATTTCAACAAAGACATCCGGCTCTATTCACAAACTACAAAATCTCTGGACGAATTCAGAGAAATCGTTGCTTATATCCAAGCACATATTGCCCCTCATGTCACGTTCCAGTTTTACGATACCATCTGCCGGCAAGTAGCAAACCGCATGCCAGAAATACGCCGTTTTGCTGCAGCCCACGACTTGGTATTTTTCGTTTGCGGACATAAAAGCTCGAATGGAAAAATACTTTACCAAGAATGCCGCAAAGTAAACCCCAACTCTTACCAGATAGACCAACCTGAAGAAATAGACCGCAACTTGTTACAACAGGCACGTTCAATCGGCATTTGTGGAGCGACCTCTACCCCTAAATGGCTGATGGAAGCCTGTAAAGAAACCATTTTGTCACTCAACCGACAGCCCGGATAATGTCAAAAAATGGAAATATTTATTTGCTTGTAAACTAGTTTTTTGATACCTTTGCAGTATCACTATATAACGAATAACAATTTTATGGGAACTATTAAATGTATTGGTATTCTGACTTCGGGAGGAGACGCCCCAGGTATGAACGCAGCCATCCGTGCCGTAACACGCTCTGCTATCTATAACGGCTTGAGAGTAAAAGGCATTTACAGAGGATACAAGGGATTGATTACAGGAGAAATTCAAGAATTCAAAACGCAAAACGTAAGCAACATCATCCAACAGGGAGGAACAATCCTGAAAACAGCACGTTGCCAGGAATTCAAGACCCCGGAAGGACGTAAGATTGCATACGAAACGATGCAACGTGAAGAAATCGATGCCTTGATTGTCATCGGAGGGGACGGTTCGCTGACGGGAGCACGCTTGCTGGCCCAAGAATACGACATTCCGTGTATCGGTCTGCCCGGAACCATCGACAATGACCTGTATGGCACAGATACAACCATCGGTTATGACACCGCACTGAACACCATTCTGGATGCAGTGGATAAGATTCGTGATACAGCCACCTCACACGAACGTCTCTTTTTCGTAGAAGTAATGGGACGTGATGCCGGATTCCTTGCCTTGAATGGCGCTATTGCCGCAGGAGCTGAAGCTGCAATCATCCCCGAATTCAATACAGAAGTCGACCAACTGGAGGAATTCATCAAAAACGGATTCCGCAAGTCAAAGAGCAGTTCCATTGTGCTCGTTGCAGAGAGTGAAATCACTGGCGGAGCCATGCATTATGCCGAACGCGTAAAGAACGAATATCCGCAATATGACGTACGTGTCACTATCTTAGGGCACTTGCAACGCGGAGGAAGCCCCACGGCACATGACCGTATCATCGCCAGCCGTATGGGAGTAGCCAGCATCCAAGCGCTCATGGAAGGCCAGCGCAATGTAATGATCGGTATCGAAAACGACCAAATCGTATATGTGCCGTTCAGCAAAGCCATTAAAAACGACAAGCCCATTGACCGTGAATTAGTCAATGTATTGCATGAATTGTCCATCTAAACTTTCATTTACAGAGAACAAAATAGTCTCAAAACAAGGGTGACAAAGATTTAAGAAATCATGCCATTTCATGTTTTGAGACTATTATTCGTCTATGCCTCTTAAATTATATCATACTTTATTCTTGATAATCATGACTTCGATAATAGAGACCGCTGTCTGCACAGGTATCTGCAAAACCTCTGCCAACTGATTAATAATCGACTTCTCTTCCTCCTCCAAAACGCCATCTGCCAAAGCAATATCTACCGCACAAGCAAATGCTGTCAGTTTCAAATCATCAGACAAGCCTTCTGCAGAAGCTTTCACCAATGCAGCCGCACCATCTTTCTTCAAAATAGTAAAGAGTTTATCAAATAATTTATCAAAAGCCGGACCTGAGAAGTTATCGTATATCCTTAACCGACGGATATAATTAACGATGCCATCCCATTCAGAAGTAGCAATATTTCCGTCCGCACCAGCCAAAGCTACAGCTATTCCCGCAAAAGCCTCTTGCTGTGTCAGCTTTGTTTCTTCCGGAGTTGCTTGGAAAATTTTGTCAAACAGTCCCATAATACAAGAATTTAAAAGTTAATAATAAGTTTATTTAGCAAGCTATGCAGCTTTATTCTCAAAGGTAGTAAAAAATTAAAGAAGGTTGTTTTACCTCCTATTATTTAACACATATTTAATGTTTTAGATTTCTTATCACCTTCCTCGCTTCTTTAATCCTGAGGAACAAGACGAATGCCTTCTTTTTCCAAGACAATCAGACGTTTCTTGTATAAATCGCCGACCGCCTTTTTAAATGTTTTCTTACTTACCCCGAATGTATTGTAAATCACAGCGGCATCGGTCTTATCGTTCATCGGTGTAAATCCGCCTTGTGCCTCAATATATTGAAGCAAGGTCTCCGCAAAGTCGTCTATCTTTTCAAATCCTGCTTTCTGCAAAGCCAAATCAATCTTTCCGTCTTCACGTACCTGCCTGATATAAGCCAGGACATGTTTTCCCGGACTCAATGGCTGGAACACCTCGTTGTGATATAACATCCCGCTGAATTTATTATCCACAATGACTTTATAACCTAAATCCGTACGTTGCCATACCAACGCATCCACTTCTTCACCGGCTTCATATACCGGATGTTCTTTCGACAAGAAATGCTCCACTTTGGCAGAAGCAGCAATACGGTAACTTTCCTCATCTATGTATACATAAACAATATACTTACCACCCTTCACCATCTTTGTCTTCTGTTCCCGATAAGGGACAAACAGGTCTTTCATCAATCCCCAGTCCAAAAAAGCACCAAACTGATTGACCCACGCCACTTCCAGGCAAGCAAACTCTCCTACCTGTACATAAGGTTGGAGTGTGGTAGCTATCAGCCGCTCTTCCATATCCAGATAAATGAAAACATTCAAGACATCACCCGGAACGCAACCTTGTGGAACATAGCGTTTTGGCAACAAGATTTCCCCGTCTTCCCCACCATCCAGATACACACCGAAATCTACCTCCTTCACAACCTCTAACTGATTGTATTTTCCTAACCGTATATGACTCATAAAAATATTTTTGTTACAAAGATAGAAAGTTTTTTCCATATATTTCGTATCTTAGCCGGATATAAGGAACATCCCGTATAAAACCAACCTATCAAACCATTATAAAGATTATGAAAAGACTTTTTTTAGCCATTGCCGTTATCACATCGGCATTTTTCTCCTTACCCTGCCAGGCGCAAACGATTACTTGGGCGACATTCAACATCCGGTATGATAACCCTGCCGACCAATCGAACAACTGGCAATTCCGCAAAGACACCGTCACACGGTTCATCCAGGCACAAGACATGGACATCGTAGGCATGCAAGAAGTGCTGCACAACCAATTGGAAGACCTGCTGCAGCGCCTTCCTGGCTATAAATCTATCGGAGTAGGACGCGATGACGGGAAAACCAAAGGCGAATATGCTCCTATATTATATAAGGAAGACAGATTCGAAGTATTAGACAGCAACACATTCTGGCTTTCACAATATCCTGACAGCATAGGGTTTATCGGATGGGACGGAGCCTGCACACGCATTGCAACCTGGGCGAAAATGAAAGACAAGCAAAGCGGAAAAATCTTTATGGCAGTCAACACACATTTTGACCATGTCGGTGTTACTGCCCGACGGGAAGGCGCCTTGCTGATTATCCGGAAAATAAAAGAAATAGTAGGCGACCGCCCCGCGGTACTGACGGGCGACTTCAACGTAAACGACCAATCGGAAGCTTACCGCACCATTACTTCCAACGCATTCGTACTGAAAGATGCGGCTAAGATTGCCGGCAAACAGACGGGAGTGGATTACACTTTCCACAACTTCGGGCAAATTCCTTCGGAGCAATGCGAGAAAATAGACTTTATCTTTGTCACTCCGCAAATAAAAGTACTCGACAGTTTCATTCCGAAAGAAGCGGCACCGGGAAGCAAATTCCTGTCCGACCACAATCCGCAAATCGTACACCTTATATTATAACAATATATACAAAAGACTAAGTGACATGAAACAACAAAATCAAACGGAAGACCCTACCGGCCCGATGAAAATGATATTCAACTACAACAACATTTTCTTCAGCTTCTTCTACGATGATACCAGCGGATGCATTCACCGCTCCCGTGAATTTGCCATGAATTATGTTTATTCGGGGGAAATGTTGCTCGATAACGGCAAAGAACAAATACACGTGAGCAAAGGCGAATGCGTATTTATCCCTCGCGACCATCATATCACAATGTATAAACGGACAGCCAATGGCGAAAAATATTGCGGTATTTTCCTGATGTTTACCCGCAACTTTTTAAAAGAGATGTACACCAAATCCGAACAATACAAAGCGCCGGCAAATACTCCTAAATTAGATTCGGGAGTCATCAAACTGCCCAAGACAGCGGAAATCACCAGCCTTTTCGCCTCCATGACTCCTTATTTCGACCCCGATGTAAAACCGCAAGACGACCTTATGCAACTCAAACTGCAGGAAGGATTGCTTGCCTTGCTCCATATCGACAAGCGTTTTGCTCCTACACTTTTCGATTTCAATGAGCCCTGGAAAATAGACATTCTTGATTTCATGAACAAAAACTATATGTACGAGTTCACGATGGAAGAACTGGCACATTATACAGGCAGAAGCCTTGCCACCTTTAAACGTGACTTTAAGAAAGTGAGTAACCTTACTCCGGAGAAATGGCTGATACGGAAACGGCTGGAAGCAGCATATGACTTAATGAAAGAAGGCAGACGAAAAATAGCCGATGTATATACGGAGGTCGGCTTCAAGAACCAGTCTCATTTTTCGTCTGCCTTCAAGAAAATGTATGGCGTATCCCCTACGGCTTTATAAGCGTACGCCCTTTAACGGGGATTCTGCACCATATTCGGATTGGCATCTATTTCGGTTTGCGGGATAGGCAAAGCAATACGAAGGTCATTGGGCTGGATAGTCCATGCGTCAGAGGTATCCAACGTCACCAAGTGCCAGCCCTTGTTGCGCACAATAGGCTTACCGTTGCGCAGGAAATCAAAAAACACTTGCCCCTCTCCTACCAGTTCCCGGCGCACTTCTTCCAAGATGCGGTCAATGGTAAAACCTGCAGTCGAGACCTGCATACCGGTATTCGGCGTACGCTGGCTGATTAAATCATTCAGGTAAGTACGCCCCGTTTCTGCATACGAGCCTCCTAAATGGAAGCCAGCCTCTGCAGCATTCAGATAGACTTCGGAAAGACGGATGATACAGATGTCATTGTCTTGCGGATTGCCGGTCTTTCCGGGAAACTTCGTAAGAAACACTTTCCGGTCTCGTGCCGCTTCAGGCAATCCGCCATTGTTGGGCGTAACAGAAGCAACTGTCACACTATGACGCACATCGTCAGGGTCCTGTTCCAGCAAGTCTAAGTAGTCTTCAGTCAATATCAAGTTGTTCCAGTCGAAAGTCGCTTCATTGGCATAAACCATCGGAGCGCCTTCACCTCCTGTTCCTCCCGCAGGTTCGGTCATCGTTATATACAGTTCGAAAAGTGATTCGGACTGGAAATCCTGTCCCCATACTGCAGCATATTCACTCTGCGTATAAAGCTGATAAAGCCCTCCATTATTCTCGATGACATCCGTCGCAGCATCCCATGCCGCCTGATACTCTCCCATATCCAGATAAACACGTGAAAGCAAAGCCTGTGCCGCCCAATAATTGACATATCCGTCCGCTTTCTCACGCGTCAGGTCAGGCAAAGCCTCCGTAAAATCCGCTACAACCTGTCCGTAACATTCAGCAACCGTATTACGGGCAGGAGCCGAAGTCGGATCAGTAGGAGACGTAACAATAGGTACGCCCAGAGACGCACCGTTATCATACATATAAGGCATGCCGAAGAAACGTGTCAAATTGAACAATGCCAACCCGCGCAAAACCAGTGCTTCAGCCTTGATGCTTGCCAAATCTTCATCGGCAGCTCCTTCAATGCCTCCTTCCTCAATACGCTGAAGAATATTGTTCGCCTGACGGATGACAATATAAGGCTGTTGCCAAGGCAGAGTAATGTTCAGGTTATCGGTAGCCTGGACATTGTACTCGTAATAAGGAGACACACGCCGTCCGTCTCCTTTGGTAACCCGCGCCTGTACATCCATGGCACGGCAATCTCCGTAATACCAGTAATTGTCGCCATAATAGCTATGCGAGGAAGTCTCACGATAGACTCCGTTCAAAGCAGTTTCAATATCAGTCAGTGTAGACAAAGCCTGGTCTGTCGTGACCGAAGTAGACGGATTCAAATCAAGCCAACTATCTGAACAAGAAGTTGCCGCCAACGAAGCCGCCATCATTCCTATATATAAAGTAACTCGTTTCATACTGTTGTTTCTATCCATTGAATTAGAAAGTTAATTGTACACCAAAACTGAATGTGCGCATAGTCGGAGCTTCACAGAACACTTCGCCATTCACCGGAGTTTCCGGATCGTAATATTTCCATTTCGCCCATGTCAGCAAATTGCTTCCGGAAAAATAAACACGGGCATTCTGCAGCAATACCTTTTGTGTCCAACGTTCGGGCAAAGTATAACCGAAAGTCAAGCTCTTCAACCGCAAATGGTCGGTACTGTGAATATAACGTGAAGAGTTTTGCGGTCCAGCCGCTTCTCCATAGACAAAACGCGGCACATCGGTCACATCACCGGGCTTCGTCCAACGGTTGAGCGTATAAACGGACAAATTATAACCCGTACTTCCGGTTTCGTTCCCATAAATTCCAGTTGTCCCGTTTTCAATATAAGTTCCGGCTTTATCGAAAGAATATCCTCCCAACGAATAAGTCAAGGTAAAGCTCAAATCAAAGTCCCGATAACGGAATTGGTTGGTCAAACCGCCCGACACCTTCGGCTCCGCTCCCTTATAAGCGATGGCTTGAGCTGCATTTGCATCCGTCGTAAGCGAACGGTTCAGGCTTCCGTCTTCATTGGTGGTATTCAAGTAATATTGCGCCTGTCCGGTCTGCGGATCCACACCGGCGTACTCCTTTACATAAAACGTATGATACGGCAACCCTACCTTATGAATGAACCACGTGCCTTCGATAGACTGCTCCAGCTCGCCGTTCAGCGATACAATCTTATTCCGGTTATGGCTCAAGTTGAAAATCGTAGTCCAGTTAAAACCGTTCGAAGAAAAGTTCAAGGTACGCAATTCCAATTCCACCCCTTTATTGTTCAATTGCCCCACATTGGCAAGATAACTGGTAAAACCGGTTGTAGAACTGATTGGCAAATTATACAGCAAGTCTTTCGTGTCGCGGTTATAATATTCCAGACTGATAAAGATACGGTTAATGAAAGACAAATCCAATCCGATATTCAAGTTATAGTTCTTTTCCCACTTCAAGTTCGAATTCGGCTGGGACGATTCATACGAGCCCGCATTGCCGATATAGTTCTGCCCATACGAATACAAACCCATATATCCGTATAACGAATTCGGCTGGTTTCCGTTCACACCATAGGATGCACGTATTTTCAAGTCACTCAAAATATGGCGCACAGGCTGCATGAACGATTCGTTGCCGATGTTCCACATGCCCGACACAGACCAGAAATTCCCCCAACGGTTATCCGGCGAAAGGCGCGAGCTTCCGTCCCGGCGGAAACTCCCTGCCACATAGTAGCGGTCATCATAATTATAATTCAGGCGCGACAAATACGAAATCATCCGATAAGCTTGCGTCGATGACATAAAGTCGCTCAATGAGGCGGCATTGTCCGGTTCTGTCAATATTCCGGAAGGCAAACCGAACGCCTCGCCTACGGCATGGTCGGTCTCATAACTTTCTACTTCATAAGCTGCCAGAACATCCAGATTATGCTTGTCTGCAAATGTATGCACATAATTAATAGAGGTAGACGAGTTCAGCCGTCCATATTCGATAAACCCTTTCGCCGTACGGGCATCGCTCCCGCTTTTGGGTCCCGCCGAACTGAGCGGATTGTAATAACGGGCATCCTTCTGGATATTGTAATCGTAACTCAACGTTTCCTTCAGCTTCAGTCCCTTTAGGGGTTCTATCTGGGCATATCCCGTACTGAACATACGAGTCATGCGGGTACGGTTGTAGTCGGTCAAGATATCCCGCAACGGATTCAATGAAGACCCCGGATAAGCTCCCGTATAATTGCCTTCCTCATCGCGTACAGTCATTGAGGGATTCATCGTCACAGCCACATCAAAGAAAGGATTTATGGCAGAAGTACGTTCCTCGTTCAATTCCTGGTTCATCTGCGAGAACATCATGTTAGCTCCCACTTCACCATACCTGCCAACCTTTTGAGTCAGGTTCAGACGGGCAGAATAACGTTTCAGGCTTGAGTTCTTGGCAAGCCCTTCCTGCTTGTCATACCCCAACGAAGCATAATATGTCGTGCGTTCGCTTCCTCCCGAAACCGATGCCTCATAGCGCTGCTGGGAAGCCGTACGAAGCAATTCCTTACGCCAGTCCGTATATCCCATCGAAGGAATGGAAGCATAATTGTCTATCAGCCCGTCGGCATATTCCGTGGGCGATTCCATCCCCTGGTCTGTAGCATAATTCACCAAGCCCTCATACAATAATTCACGCCGTTGGTCACCGTTCAGTGTCGGCCGGAAATCGACAGCAGAGTTTGAGAATCCTCCCGACACATTCAGCGTGACTTGCGTCCTGCCTAATTTCCCCCGTTTGGTGGTAATCAAGATAACGCCGTTAGCCGCGCGCGAACCGTAAAGCGAAGCTGCAGCCGCATCTTTAATCACCGTTATGTTTTCAATATCAGAAGGGTTCAGCGTGCTCATGATATTTGTTTTCGAATTATTCATATACGATGCGTCAAAGCCTCCTGTACTTAAATTTCCGGAAGTAACCGGCACGCCGTCAATTACGAACAAGGGTTCTTGCGACGCGTTAAACGATCCCATACCACGGATACGGATGCTTTGATTGGCACCCGGTTGCCCCGAACTTCCGGTAATGTTCACACCGGTAGTCATCCCTTCCAGTTTCTGCTCCACATTCATAACAGGAATGTCTTTCATCATATCCGCCCGCAAGGTATTGGCAGAACCGGTAAATGACGACTTGGTAAAATTACCATATCCCGTCACTACGACTTCCTGCAACATCTGATTATCAGGCTGCAAAATGATATTCAACTTGTCACGCCCATGAGGGATACGGACTTCCTGAGTTTTCATACCTACATACGAAACAATCAAAGCCTGAGTCTCAGAAGGCACATCAAGCGTATAATGCCCGTTGATATCAGTAATCGTACCTTGAGCTTCGTTTCCTTTAATGGCGATGACAGCCCCAATCAAGGGTTCGCCGTCTTCAGCCGAAGTGATAATGCCTTGCAATGTACGGTTTTGAGCGACAACCGTCTGCCCCACTAAAAACAAGGCAATGAAAATAAACAATACTTTCTCTCTTGACATAAGTTATAAATTTTTGCCTATACACTACTTCCCTTGCAAAACAAATACCAAACACCGGCTTTTCACATCCGATTCATCAAAACACATTAAACAACAACATTTTACCATTGCAAAAAATAAAGAAGGAAATCAAACCGGCAGATATTATTGTAGAAAAAATCCACAATCTGTGCAACATTGCCACACTATAAAAAAATGAATGTCCGCAAAATGTCAATGGTATGAAAGGAGTTAGAAGAAGTTATGCTCGCTTCGCCCACAGGAGTTAAAGGACAATAGTTCTGTTAGGATTTCCATTAGTAAATGCATTGGCTTCTAACTCCCTTTAACTCCCTGAAATAACTTCTTATTAGTGAAATGCGGACAATCATATTATAAAAAGCATATCTTTCATTTTGAACTTTTCAACAATATAAATTGAGCCTTTCAGCAATCAGACTAAATAAGTTCTGCCCTATCTTTGTCTTTGTAATCATAAAAAATGAATCAACATCATGAAACCTTACATCATTTGCCACATGATGGCATCCATAGACGGACGCATTGACTGCGATATGACGGAACGCATTGGCGGAAACGAATATTACGAAGCACTGGAGCAACTGGCTTGCGACTCCGATTTATCAGGACGTATAACGGCGGCCATGCACATTGCCTTACCCGAACCTTTTCACACCGACAATCCGAAACCGGCAAACCAATCTTCGTTTTACAAGGCAACAGAAGCAAAAGGATATTCCATCGTACTCGACTCGAAAGGCAAGCTGAAATGGCCTGGCAACAATATTGACGGAAAACCAATGCTCGTCATCGCAAGTGAACAAGTGGCGCAAACCTATCTTGACACCTTATGCAGACAAAACATTTCGTGGATAACAACCGGAAAAGAAAAAGTTGACTTGACCCAAGCCGTAAAGATGCTGAATGAACATTTTGGCGTAGAACGTCTTGCCATCGTAGGAGGAGGACACATCAACGGAGCCTTTCTGAAAGCCGGACTGCTGGATGAAGTAAGCCTGGTAATCGGTGCCGGAATCGATGGAAGGAAAGGAATGACCGCCGTATTCGATGGCATTGATGATAAAAATTACCCCACCACCCTTCTGAAACTGAAAAGTATGGAACGCATCGGTGAAAACTCCGCCTGGTTGCGCTATAACGTCATTGACACTACAAACCCAAGCAGGCCTTAACCATGAAACATCCACTGAAAAGACTTTATACAACCCTGCAGGCAGGCTTATTTGCCACCTCCAGCCTTATGAATAATCCCATCAATTCTAATAGCTTTATAGAAGAAAAACTGATTTAACACAAACGTAGAACAAAGTATTCCCGCAGAGCGACAAGGTAGACCACAGCAAGGCTTACTACAAAACCCAACGCGGCTACCACAAACGTTCGCTCAACTCGAACGGTGGATGGAATCAGACTTCTTCACTTTCGTTCCTCAACATGCCGATTCTGACGTACGCCGGTGAAATCCGCAATGCCGTATTGCTTGTCCACGGCGAGAAAGCACACTCACGTTAATTCAGCGAAAAATCCCGTTCGATAAAATCGAACAGTTCTACCACAATATAGCTGCACCGTTTGTAAGATTAATAATCTTACAGCGTGAAGATTAATAATCTTTCGGCATGAAGATTAATAATCTTACAAACAAGGCAGTCATGTGAACACATGAAACGAACACATCAAACCCAAAAAACTATTTGTAGAAATTCAAAACAGTTTCTTCTAAATACCGATGTTCATATAAAATAATGTAAGCAAGACTCTAATAAAAAAAGAAGTTAAATCATTTCCTTTTATTGGTTTATAAAATAAACTATTCTATATTTGCAAAACAGAAGCAAGGGAAAGCGCGCACTCTTGCTTTTATTTAACGTATTTGGTTTATACTATAAACTTATTTATCAACTTAAAACAATAAATGATTATGAAAACAATCTGCTTTATAATCGCGCTGTTAAGCTTGTCTGTATCTGCTTCAGCCAAAGGATTTTCTATCTCCATCGACAATATCCGCAATGATAACGGGAATATCTTGGTCATGCTTCAAGCGGACGGACAAAACAAACCTGTTTACGGAATGGCAAAAGCACAAAAGGGAGAGGTGACCATCACAATAGAAGAAGTGACTTGGGACCACTTTACCATTTCTGTCTTTCACGATGAAAACGAAAATTGGCAAATAGATACAGACGAACAGGGAAAACCTGTAGAAGGTTTTGCACGGGAAAAGCATCATCCGAAGAAAAAAGAAGATGCATGTAAGTTGAAATTGTTTTATTTCGATAATCCTTTAGAACGATGAAACGCCTGGTCTTTCTCTACCTATTATATACAGGAGGCATTGCACTTCTACATGCGATGCCTATCGCCCCACAGGCATTGACGGACAGCATCCATGCTACATTGAAAACCTACGACCTGCCAGAGATAACGGTGAGAAGCAGTAAAATCAAGCGGAATGCCGACCGGTTTATCATGCAAGTGACACCATCCTCGGGAAAAAACGGAATTGAATTGTTGAAAGAAGCACCCGGTGTATGGCTTTCCGACAAAGGGATTTCCATCAACGGAGCGTCTGGAGCCAAAGTCTATATCAACGGACAGGAAGTGAGGCTGGAAGGAGAACTTCTGTACTTCCGCCTGCAATCCTTGCAATCGGCAGACATCCAGCGCATCGAGATACTTCCCTTCTCCGGAGCTGAAAAAGATGCAAACGCTCAAGGCGGTGCTGTCTATATCCTGTTAAGAAAACCCAAGCAGAAAGGTTGGCAAGGGCATTTCTCGCTGATGTCCACAACAGAACATTCCGCCCAGCAATATCAGCCTAACGGAAGTTGGCATGCACATTGGGACAAATGGGACTGGTACGCTTCCGCTTCCATAACCTGGAAACCGGAAGATGCAAGCGATTGGAACGAAGACCGCATCTATCGCCAAACAGGCAAACAGTTTCAAAGCACAGGAGCACGAAAGCAAACATCAGATTATGAGACGTTCCGCTCGGGCATCATCTTCTCGCCCGACACGCTGAATACGTTCGGACTGGAAGTGGAATACTTCCGCCATTCATCCGATAACCCGTCGCATAGCCGTGACGCAATAAGCAACAGACATGAAACGGTCTATAGCCATGGGAATTACCACCAAAAATCTGATTACGACATGACATCCGTTAATTTCAGCTACCAGCACCGCCTGTCACATTCCTGTTCGACATTAAAAATATTGGCAGACTATACCGGCAAACATGCAAAAGGAAAAAACCGCTACAACATCCTGCGCCAAGCCGGGGATTACAAAAAGGATACTTTATACCGGTCGCAAACAAAAGCCGATTACCGGATTATCAACGCAGATGTGTCATGGAATAGCAAATCTTTCCAAACAGGTGCCAAATACACACAAACCTATACCGATAACACTTCGGCATACGAAGGATTCCGTAGCGGAACCACGTGGACGCCCCTGCCCGATTTCGGTTATACACGGGATTACCGGGAACAGATAGCCGCCTGGTATGCACAATACACATTTACCCGAAGGAAATGGACGGTAAAAGCCGGACTCCGGTTGGAATATACCCATACCTCTAACCGGGAAAACAACGTAAACCAACGGTATTTCGACTGGTTTCCGCACATGGATGTCAGCTATGCGTTCGACCCTCTCCAACACTGGATGCTGGCAGGACAATATGGCAAGTACATCGAACGCCCGGCATTCGCGGCACTAAACCCGAACCGGACACAAACCTCCGACTATAGCTACCAGATAGGAAACCCTTGGCTGAAGCCTACTTACATCAACCGCTTCAGCCTGACGCTAATCTACAAATACCGCTACACCTTAACCATAGGAGGCAATCTGCATAAAAACCTGATTCGCGAGTTTACCAAGCAAGACGAAGCAAATCCGGACATCGCATACGTCACCTACGAAAACCACCATCGGGAAAATCATTGGTTCGTTGCAATTTCCGCTCCTTGGCAACCCACAGGCTGGCTAAACCTTACCGCCAACTTTATCGGATCCAGGCAAGACATCTATATGAATCCCGAAGAGGAACGGCAAAGCCATTGGCTTTATTTCATCCGCGCCCAAGCCGAATGCTTCCTGCCTTGGGATCTTTCACTTGAAATGAAATACAGCGGAACTTCACGCTTATATTCGGGGAATAGCGAAATCAATCCCTATCACACGGCAGACATCCGCTTGCAGAAAAAATTCAATCAAGGGAAATGGATACTCACGCTGGGCATAGACAATCTGTTCGACCGTTCTTCCGGCTATGCATGCCATACGGAAGACTACGAGAGAGACATACATATCCACACAGCTTCGCAAAGGAGGACATGGAAAATAGGAATCGCATGGAACTTCGGAAAAGGGAAACAAGCGAAAAAGACGGAAGTGGAAAAAGGCAAATTTTCCCAGCGGAACCGTTTGGCAGATTGATGAAACCGTTTTATATTTGCAAGCAAAAGCAAGTCCTCGTTTTCTTGCTTTTATTTTTCCGCATAAAGTTTATAACATAAACCATTTTATTAAGACTATGGAAGAAAAGACATTAAACGAAAAAGAAAGCCTGGAAATCATCACACGCATGATTCAGGAGACGAAAAACAAATTGGAAGTAGGCGACGGGAATATGTTGTTACTATGGGGATATGTGTCGGTATGCACGGCTATCCTTGTCTATGCCCTGCTTTTATGGGTTCAAACCCCACAAGTCAACTGGCTTTGGTTCCTGATTCCCCTCATCGGGTATGGGGTTACGCAAAAACAAAAAAGGAAAGAAGCCAACGTAAAGCCACATTCGTCCAGCTACGTTGATAAGGTTTCCGCCGGAATCTGGAAGAGCGTAGGCATTATTGCCTGCTTGTTTGCAGCTATTTGCATGGCTTTTATGTTTTGCGGATACAACTGCTGGGTACTGATGTTTGCATACGCTTTCATCATTATCGGATTCGGAAGCATAGCGCAAGGGATTATCATCCGTGAACAAAGTCTGACATTCGGAGGGTTGTTCAGTATAGCCGCGGGAGGAGTCGTGGCAAGCTGCGCCATCTGCGACATACCGATTTATATCACTTGGGCGATACCTTTGTACATCCTTTGTTTTATCTTGATGATGATTATCCCCGGACATATCATTAACCGTAAAGCCAAGAAGCTATGCCGAAAGAACTGAATCCGTTGCTGCATTCCCAGCTAAGACTTGGCGTGATGTCTATCCTGATGGTGAAAGAGGAGGCAGACTTTGTATACCTGAAAGAGAAGACCGAATCCACCGCCGGCAATTTGAGCGTACAGCTCGACAAGCTGGCGGGAGCAGGCTATATCACCATCGAAAAAGGCTTTGAAGGGAAACGCCCACGCACCACATGCCGCATCACCCCCGAAGGAAGGGCCGCTTTTGAGGAGTACGTCAATACGCTGAAGGTGTATTTGCACTTAGAATGAACGGCGAAGGCAACTATATGCACAAGTCTGAAAGGGGCATGCCTACGGACATGGCATGTCCCCTTTATCATAGTAGAGACGATTGCACATCATCTCTAATGTTTAGGAAGACTGAAACAGTTTCTATATCTCAGCGGTTCCGGATGCTGTATTTTCTTCCTGCTGCACACTACGTTTTCTTTTTTTCAACCTGCCGCTCTTCCGCAACGCTTCGGTAATAATCCACTGAAGTTGCCCGTTGGTACTACGAAACTCATCGGCTGCCCATTTCTCGACAGCCTCCATTGTATCCGCATCCAATCTCAAGACGAAACTTTTGGTTGTACTCTCTTTCTTTGCCATAGGATTAATGATTCAACGTACCCGTATTCAGAACAGGTTGGGCAGACTCATCGGCACAAAGCACTACCAGCAAATTACTCACCATAGCGGCCTTCTTGTCATCGTCCAGTTCTACTATCTGGTCTTTTTCCAACTTGTCGAGTGCCATATGAACCATTGATACAGCACCTTCTACTATCTTCTCGCGTGCGCTGATAATTGCCGAAGCCTGTTGGCGACGAAGCATTACGGCAGCAATTTCGGGTGCATATGCAAGGTAATTGATACGTGCTTCCACAACCTCCATACCCGCCATTGCAAGCCGTTCGTTCAGTTTCTGTTCCAATTGTTCGTTGATTTCATCTCCTCCCGAACGAAGAGTCAGTTCACCTGTCTCGCCTTCATTGTCATCATAAGCATATTGTCCCGCCACCTGACGCAATGCAGCATCACTCTGTATTTTCACAAAATTCTCAAAAGCATTCATCCGTCCGGCTATGGCATTGCCGGCATTGGCTGCAGCTTCTTTTCCACTTGCCGCCATCGTTTGCGAATCAATTTCAAACATAGCCTTGTACGTATCCTTCAGCTTCCATACCAGCACCAGTCCGATAAGAATGGGATTCCCTATCTTATCATTGACCTTAATGGGTTCCACATCGAGATTACGTGCACGGAGCGAGAGTTTTTTCTTGGCAAGAAACGGATTGACCCAGAAAAATCCGGTTTCTTTAAACGTACCTTTATATTTACCGAAAAACACCATAGCACGCGCTTCATTAGGCTCCAATTGCATATAACCGGCAAACAGCACACACCATACAAGGAAAAGCAATACGCCGATAGCATATCCCGCTTCGGATACCTGTACAAAACAGCCTACAATAGCAGCACTTACGATAATCAGATGCACGAATAACATTGCAAATCCATTCAGCCTGAATCCTTTGAAAATCATTTCTTTTGTTTCCATAAACATAACATTAAAGTTGATATTATTTTAATATCACAAATATATATAAATGAATTGATACAAACAAGAGTAAAAGGAATATTTTCAAATTGATTGCAGGGGGCATATCGCATACGCTCTGAAAAAGCTCTACATGGATAAGTTGGTGCATTCGGGCGTATGCGATACGTCCCTACATTGGCTGTTTATGAATCTTCATTTATTTTTATTCGATTCAAGAGTTAGAAGCTGCGTTCCATCAGACACCACGCCAAGAACATTTTTTATAGAAATCCGAAACAGTTTCTTAATGTTCTTGCCTATTTCCCATTCATTATGTATATATTTGTGCCCACATTATCTAAATGAATATCCGCAATACGCTCCTACAGCAAATTGGACTAAATGCGGATATCAAATTATCTAATTACAAAGAAAAATGAAACTGGAAGAATTGTATAGCCTTTTTCTGACATGCAAAGGAATTACGACAGACAGCCGTCATTGCCCACAAGGAAGTATGTTCGTAGCCCTGAAAGGAGAAACATTCAACGGCAATGCCTTTGCAGCGCAGGCATTGGCACAAGGGTGCCGCTATGCCGTAGTAGACGAACCGGAATATGCAGGCGAACATTGTATCCTGGTAGACAATTGCCTGACAACCTTGCAACGCTTGGCTACCTACCACCGCCGTCAACTCAAAACGCCGATACTCGGTATCACCGGAACAAACGGAAAGACCACAACCAAGGAATTGGTATCTGCTGTACTGAGTTGCAAATACAACACCCTGTTCACTCAAGGAAACCTGAACAATCATATCGGAGTTCCGCTGACTTTATTGCGCCTTACTCCCCAACATGAAATGGCAGTAGTAGAGATGGGAGCCAATCATCCGGGAGAAATCAAGACCTTGGTACATATAGCCGAACCCGACTACGGACTGATTACCAATGTAGGCAAGGCACATTTATTGGGGTTTGGCTCATTCGAAGGGGTTATCCGTACAAAAGGAGAATTATACGATTATTTACGCGGGAAAAGCGGGTCGACCATCTTCATCCAAAACGAGAACCCTTATCTGAACAACATTGCCAGCCAACTGCATTGCATACGTTACGGACAGGCCCCAGGTCTGTTTGTAAGCGGAAAGACAACAGGGTGTTCTCCGTATCTTTCCTTCTGCTGGACATCGGAAAGTATTTCACACGAAGTACAAACCCATTTAATAGGTAGCTATAACCTGGACAATGCATTGGCAGCAGTAGCAATAGGACGTTATTTCGGAGTTCCCGATACAGATATTTGCAAGGCTATCGCCTCTTATCTTCCCCAAAACAACCGTTCAGAACTGAAAGAAACCGCTTCAAACCGCCTCATCATTGATGCCTATAATGCCAACCCTACCAGCATGCACGCTGCACTGGAAAATTTCCGGCAAATGCAGGTTCCCCACAGGATGGTTATTTTGGGCGATATGAAAGAGTTGGGCAAATCCAGTATTGAGGAACATCAAAAAGTAATAACCTATTTAAAGACATGTCCTTTCGAGCGAATCGTACTGGTGGGTCCTGAATTTGCGGCTATACCTTCCGGATACGAACATTATCAAGATGTATACCAACTTATCGAAACCTTGAAGCAGGAAAAGCCCGAAGGATACACCATTTTAATAAAAGGTTCCAACAGTATGAAATTGAGCCAGATTCCCGATTATTTATAATTGCTCAACCGCCATTAACCTGCAAAACCTGAATCATGTGAATCAGGAATTATAGGGAGTTAGAGCCAATATTTCTAACTCCCTTTTAACTCATTGATGGCTAAATGCCGGCTTTCTGAAACGGTTTTATCTCTTGTCCTGCTTTAAGTATTCGGTAGGAGTCACTCCATATTCGTCCTTGAAGCATTGACGGAAATAAGCCACACTACTAAATCCGGTCAAATCTGCTATTTCAGCGATGGAATATCCTCCATCACTGATAAGTTCCAGGCTTTTCCGTATCTTGATTTTGCGGACAAATTCATTGGCAGACATTTCGGTCAGACCTTTGATTTTCCGATAAAGAGTAGAATGGCTCATACACATCTTATCCGCAATGAAAGCCAAATCCATTTTTTCCATATTCAAGTGTTCTTCCACGATAGCCGTAACTTTTTGCAGAAACACTTTATCCAGATTACTCAGCTTTTGTTCTGGTTCTCCAGCATTTTCCGGTTCATCTTCTGTTTTCAATCCAGCAATGATAACCTTTGCCAGTTTCTTACGGTTATCCAGGATATTGTCTATACGGCTGTTGAGCAAACGGGCGCTAAACGGTTTGGTGATAAATGAATCGGCACCGGCTGCATATCCTTCCTCTTTATCCTGAATCGTATCTTTTGCCGTCAGCAAAATAACCGGTATATGGCTGGTACGCATATCTTCTTTCACTGCCTTACAAAGCTCGATGCCATCCATCACCGGCATCATAATGTCAGACACAATGATATTGGGTATCCGGTTCGAAGCAATATCCCATCCCTCTTTTCCATCGTTAGCAACCAACACCTCATATTTCTCACCAAACGAACTGCGGATGTATTCACAGATATCCCGGTTGTCTTCTACCAGCAGAATAATGGGTTTTGTCTCACTCCGTGCATCCGCCAACTCTGTCTGTTCGTTTCTGTTTCGGGTCACGATACTCCGATGACTGGTATTAGGATACGTGTTTTCGGTCAACAGCCTGAGGGTAAACCGGCTGCCTTTATCCACTTCACTTTGTACATCGACAGTTGCCTGATGTAAATCAGCAAGCGACTTGACGAGCGAAAGCCCAATACCCGAGCCGGAAGCCTGGTATTTTCCCTCTCCCTGGTAATAACGTTCGAATATATGATTCAGTGATTCCTTCGAAATGCCATGCCCGGTATCAGCCACCGTAATCTCCGTATAGCGCACACCGTTTTCCTCGCTTGCATCGAGTGACAAAGTAATTTCTCCTTTAGGAGTATATTTCAAAGCGTTCGACATCAAGTTATCTATAATAATTGTGATAATTTCACTATCATAATAAATCACTGTATTGTCAGCCGTAATCCGGATATTGATGCCGACATTCGGATTACGATTCAATTCTTTATACTTGATGCCTATTTCCTGGACCAGTTTGCCCAAATCATCCTGTGCCACTTTCAACTTCCGGTTCTCTGTTTCCGTTTTCCGGAATTCCAGAATCTGATTGATAAGATTCAAAAGACGGTTGGCATTATCGTGAATAATACTGATTTTATTGACAACTCCAGCCGGAAGCGTCTTGTCGGCAAGCAAGTCTTCCAGCGGCCCGAGAATCAGTGTAAGTGGTGTACGCAGCTCATGGGTTATGTTGGTATAAAACCGCAATCGTTCGTTATTCAGCTTCTTGTCATTTTCATGCTGATGATGCTCCAGGCTGAGCCTGCTCTCAAGAGTAAGTTTCCGCTTGTATGAACGCATCAGCCAATAACAGAAACACCCCACAAGAACAACATATAATAACTTGGCATACCAGGTCAGCCAGAACGGAGGAGTTACCACAATCTTCACCGCAGCAAAATCATCTCCAAAAGGTTGATTGGGAAGACGCGCCTTAACTTTAAACACATATTCACCAGGCAAGAGGCTATGGAATGTAATGCTGTTCTGGCTATGTGTCTCAAACCATGTTTTATTAAGCCCTTCCATCAGGTAAGCATATTCCACCTGCTGGCTTTGGGTAAAGTCCATCACATTAAACGACAGAGTGAGGGTATTGCTGTTATAAGGAATTCTCACTTCATTGTCTTCAATGGGTTCAAAAGTAGCGTTTTGTTCGTTTTGGGCATTGTCGCCATAGCTTCGTACGCCCGTTATCTTGATAGAAGCGATTTGTTCATTGTCTTCAATCAAGGACGGATGGAAATAACAAATGCCGTTCTGTGAACCGAAATAAAGATTTCCATCCTTATCTTTGCCCACAGCACCATCCATAAAATCACCCTGGGGCACCCCTTGCGTGTAAGTATAGTTACAGAATTGCCTCCTGTCGTTTTTCCACACCGAGATTCCCTTATTCGTACTTAACCAGATTTGTCCTGCATCATCTTCTATGATGCTTCTTACATTGTTGTCCGGCAATCCCTGGGAGGTACCGAATACTTGAAAGCTGTAAGTCTTTGTATCGGTAATATGTACCAATCCACCACGCGTAGCAGCCCATATATCCCCCTCAGAAGCCTGATAAAGATAATTTACGGCATTAGAAGTCAGTCCGCCGGATGCATCTATCCGCTTTACCAGTTTATTTTCAGCATTAAATATGAAAAAGCCCTTTCCGAAAGTACCTATCCAAAGTTTTCCTTGCCGATCTCTTAAAATACCATGCACCATAGGGTCAACAAGCTGCCCGTTGATACGGTCCTCCCGCCGGATTTTATCATTCTGGCACGAGAACAATCCGTTTTGAGTGCCTATCCAAAGCTTGTCAGCATCTTCGTAAAAAGTACATATCTCGGCATAAGGCTCATTTATCGGTATACGCGTAACCGTACCTGTATTCGGGTCACACCTCAACACTCCGTCACGGTACATGCCGAACCACAGCATTCCGTTCCTGTCTTTATAAATAACAGATACATGCGTATAAGGCATGATTCCTTTTTTCAGCGGGATTACCTTCCAAAGGCTGCGATTCTGAAATATAGCCACTTCGTTTTCGCCTCCAACCCAAAGCCTGCCACGATTATCAAAGGCAATTCCCCAGACCTGTTTGCCAACCGCCTTTCCGTCGCGGGAAGTATCAAACGCCAGCATCTGGAAATCGGGACGCTTATAACTCAGGAAATCCAGCCCTCCCCGATAATTTCCAATCCAGATATTCCCGAAGCAGTCTTGCAGGAAACAACTGGCATTGGGTGAAGAAAGTCCATGCAAGTCACCGGTCACACCAATGTTGCAAAATGTCATATTCTCGGGCGAAGTAAAGGTATTGGCATGCATATTCAGCATGCTGACACCCCCCATATGAGTACAAATCCAGATATTCCCGTCCAAGTCTTCCCCTATGCTATTGATTTGGTTGGAGATAAGCGAATGCGGGTTATTCCCGTCGTGACGGAACGAAATGAAACGTTCCTGTTCCATGTTAAACAAGGCAAGCCCCTGCGTGGTGCCTACCCAAATATTTTTTCCTTTATCAATATAGATACATTTCACCGTATTTCCAGGAAGGCTGTTCGGGTCATCCGGATTATGACGGTAGTTTTTACAAGTACGTGTTTTCAGGTCAATCACACTCAACCCATCTGCATGTTGTCCTACCAGCAACTGACCTTTCCCATTATCGGCTGCGCACCAGAAATTGCCTTCCAATCCCTTTACATCTTTGGTGCGAAAAGACGTAAAAGCCTGTTTCCGATTATCATAATAATCTACCCCCAAGTGATAGTGTACAATCCATAATCCTCCATCGGTAGCAGGAACGATATTGGTCACATCATTGGTTATCATGTTATTGGCATCATAGAAATGCGTAAACCGTTGCTGCAGGCAGTCAAATACACACAATCCGTCGCGTTGGGTCCCTACCCAAAGCGTATTATCGTATGCATTGTAGTAAATGGCATTCAGCTCATTACTGGTAATATCCGAATTGGAAGTATTATATTGTGTAAACTGGCTTCCATCGAACCGGCTTAGTCCCGATTCGGAAGCAATCCAGATATTACCTGCTTTGTCTTGCGCCAGATCGACCACATAATTGCTCGATATGCCATTGGCAGCATTCAAGCGTTTGAATGTAAATTCACGCTGAGCCGAAACTGACAACGAACCTATCAACCCAGACAGTAATATAAGTGCAACGATACGTCTTATCATAATAAACCGATTTCTGTACAAAATGTGTATTATCCAAGTTTGCGGAGTATCCATAAAAAAGCACACCTGAATCGCATGATTATCATAAAGATGCGGGACAACCAACCGATTGCAAAAGACCAGTGATTGCCCCACATTTTACCTACTGAAAACTCGTTGTGATATTTAGAAACTGCTTTGAACCTGTTTAATTTGCCGTTTCTTCATCGGCAACCGCCTCTTCCCAGTTAGTAAACATCGGAACCGAATCGTCATAACCGTCATAACCGTAGTTTTGACGCAACGGAGCACCAATGTTGGCAGTAATAGCCGAGTTCGGGACAGGCCAGAACAAGTTACGTTTGTCTACCCGGTAATTCAACTCCCTACCTGAAACAATCGTACCGTGATTAAAGATGTTGTAGCGTGTACAACGTTTGTACCAGTAACTTCCACCGTTCAGGTCAGTTCCGCTCTGTTTGTCCCAAGTGTTGAGGTCGTAAGTCTCACCCCATTCATCCGGTTGTCCGCTGCGGGCAAGGCACCACGAGATACGGGTCAGCTCGGGCTGACGCCATTCTTCCAGATAAAGTTCACGGGCACGTTCATCGGCAATGTCACCAATGGTAACGGTAGTGAACATCTTCTGTGCATGGGCACGCTGACGGATGATATTTACATCTTCAGCCGCTTCAGCTGCACGTCCCTGATAAAACTTAGCTTCTGCACGGAGCAGGTAAGTTTCTGCCAGACGGAACAAATATAAATTGCCATTCGAAGTGGTATTACCATTTGTCGCACCGTTAAACTGGTTGGCACCCATATTCTCTTCTGCGCTTTGGTCGAGTATATAGACTTTATACAAAGGAGTAGGGAACCAACTGCGGATGGTATCTGAACAAAGCAAGTCACCTTTTCTTACGATTACTTCACCACTTATCGAGTCAATATAATCTTCAGGCGCATAAAGCATCATGTTTTGACCATAGAAGTCCGATTTGGGATTATTGTATTTCAGGTCGGTCATTTCAATCCAGTTACCTACCTGACGGTTATGGCGCAAATCCTGCCAGTCCGTTTCGCCATCATAGTTCCAAATGGTCTGGTTATAATGGTAAGAAGTACGGAAACATCCGATGCCACGTCCCATAGCACGTACCCAATCCAACTGTGAATCATATTCACCTGCATTACGTGCATAATTGTAAGTTGGCGAGCCAAGGTTATGCGGGTCTCTGATGATACCATTACTCCAATGTACACACATGGCACGCATAAGCGGATAAGAGATAAAACCTTCTGCATAATAATTCAGGATAGGCATAATCAGTTCTTTGTTGGAAGCATCTGTAATGTTCACGCCACGATGCAAATCCCACATCACATTCCGTTCTACCGGCCAAGTATCCGGATTGCCCGAAGGTACATTGGTGCCAAAAGATTCGGTCATCAGTTGCAGGCCATGATTGTCAATCAGGTCCGTAGCCATCTGTTCTGCCTTCTGGTATTCACCTACCACCAAGTAGCACTTGATAAGCAATTGCATGCAGGCTTCCTGGTTGACGGTACCAATATAACCGATTTCGCTCTGTGGCGGCACGTGCTCTACGGCAAACTCCAGGTCGTGTACCAACATCTGGAAGATGGCTTCCTTGCTGGTCGACTTATAGTTTTGTTTAGGCACCTCAATCAATTTGGTAATCAAAGGTATATCGCCAAACAACAATACACCGTGATAGTAAGCATACGCACGATGGAAATAGGCGCGCCCTAAATATTCGTCACGCAGGGTCGGATCCAATCCTTCCACATTATCTACATTTGAAATGATGGTATTGGCAAAAGTCACACTGTTCCACGTACGGTCCCAAAAACGTTGCATGGCGTTTTCGTCCCCACCGCCTTTCATACCCGATGTCGGGGTGATTTTATTGGCAAAATCATCCTGCATATCACCTGCATCAGTCTTTGCATACAGACCAATATCAGTCATAAAATAAAGCGAGGCCATCGGCAAAACATTACCATTCCCGTCCATCAGCATTTCTTTCAGCCCATAGTCACACATCGCCATAGCGGCTTGCAGACCGGATTCCGTCGTATAAGTATTTTCCGGATTGTAGAACGACAACGGGTCTTGTGCCAAAAAGTCGTCAGAGCATCCGGTGTTCAGCAGGGCGGCAGATGCCAGCACCATACATCCCTTTGCAAATATCGAATTTCTTTTTTTCATAACTGTTTTCCATTTAAAGATTAAAGTGTTACATTGATACCAAAGTTAAAGGTACGTGTAGCCAGACCACCTGTTTCCGGATCACCATATTCCCATCCGCTGATAGTGCAGACGTTCTTGCAGCTTGCCGTTACACGGATACGGTCTACCATGAACTTGCGGGTCCATTTCTTCGGAATGGTATAACCGATGGTGATGTCATCCAAACGTACAAAACTACGGTTATAAAGTTTATCGACACCACTTGCCAGACCCGTATTCGGACCTGCTGCATTCAGGCGGCAATAGTCATTGGTCGGGTTTTCCGGAGTCCAATATTCCTTTTCCGGCATATTGAAGCCGTTGGTTACCTGCGAACCGCCGTTATCGATATTCAGCCAATTGCCGCTCGTACTCTTATGACCCATGTACGAATAAAATGAGATAGAGAGAGTCAGGTCTTTCCACAGGGTAAAGTCGTTGCGGAAATTCCAGTAAATAGGAGGAGCGGTAGTGCCCAAATATACCTTATCGTTATCGTTGTACACCGGGATACGGGTACCGTCTTCCGCTATCTGGTCGTCTTCCGTATAGTGGTTGATTACTTTCGGGTCACCAGGTTTCTGACCCACCAAAGCCGCGGCGGCAATGTCTTCGGGCGTATTCTGCCATACACCGTCGGTTTCATAATACCAGATGGTGCCGATAGGCTGTCCGATATACCAGCCATTGGATGTATCGCTAAGTTCGTTGCCATTCTCGTCATAGTCATAATACAAGTGGTTAATCTTATTCTTGTTGATGGAGAAACCTACCGAAGTGTTCCAAACAAACTTGTCGTTTTCGATGTTGGTCGAATTGACGGCGATTTCAAAACCCTGGTTTTGCACTTCACCCAAGTTTGCCATAATGCTGCCGAACCCGGAGAAACTTGGCAGGCGTTGGCTCATAATCATATCCGTAGTTTTCTTAAAATAGTAATCCATGTTAGCTGTCAGCCGGCCTCCAAAGAACGAAAGGTCAAGTCCGACGTTCCATGCCTTTGTTTTCTCCCATTCCAGGTTGGGCGCAGCCAGACGACTCATATAAAGCGGATTTACGACATTCGAATTACCGTTTTGGTAATACACCATTTCACCACCAGCCAGGGCAAGGTTTGCCAATGTAGAATATACATCTCCAAATTCACGGTTACCGTTGGTACCCCAGGAAAGACGGAGCTTACCCATGTCCCACCATTCTTTCGTATCTTCCATGAATTTTTCTTCCGTAAAAATCCAGCTGGCACCTACCGAACCGAAGTTACCCCAAGGATTGTTGGCACCGAAACCTGCATATCCATCCCGGCGGAACGAACCAGTAATCATGTAACGGTCTTTGTAGCTATAGAACAGACGTCCCAGGTAAGAAGCTGCTGTGTAATGCGTATCGTTGGTACTGAAGTTACTCTGAGTCTTATTAGCACCAGATGTATAATGGAAACCAAGTGCATCACTCGGTGTGATATTGCGTGCTTCGATACGATCTTGCCAGTAGCGGTGCTCTTCGGCTTCCTGTACCAAGGTCAACGTCACATGATGGTCACCGAATGTCTTATCCCATGTCAGGGTGTTGTTCAGGTTCCAGTCGAAGTTCTTGCTCCATTCTCGGTCAACACCCCGACTGGGAGCTGATGCGTTTGGTAAGTCTGCCGACATCCAGTAGCGGTTATAGAACCACTGGTAACGGGGCGCAATATTGAATTGGTAAGTAATGCCGAACGGAAGAGTCACTTTGGCATTGAAGATGGTATTCAATACGGTATACCCTTTTTCCAAATCATAGTACTGGCGGTCGAAATAATAGTTATATCCGCCATTGGTAGGCAACCCAGACATCGGATATTGCTCGTATCCACCAGTTTCTTCATCATACATCGAAGCGTATGGAGAGTTGCGAAGCATGTTGTTGTCCCAATAATTGCTTCCTAAAGATACCTGCATATCACCGTCCGAACGGTCCTGGAAGTTGACGTTGGCACCGATTTCCAGCCAGTCGGTAATCTTGGCGTTTACTTTCATGTTGGCACGGTAAGCATCATAGTCATTACCTCTTACGGCACCTTCATTTTTCATATAACCAAGCGACATATAATAATTTACTCTTTCGGTAGCCCCCGAAATGCTGGCATTATAATCCTGATTCAAACCGGTGCGGAACGTAGCGTCATTCCAGTCTGTAACCTGTCCGTTCAAGAAATTCTGCAATACCAACGGAGAATTATTGAATTCCAAACGGCGGGCAAAAAGACTCAGTGCCGACTCTCCCGTAGTCGGACCGATACCACTCACACCCGTATTCATCATCCAAGCCTGTTGGTCTGCATCACTCATCAGGCGAGGGTCATCATAATATCCTTGTGGATAAAGCAGGTTGCCGTTTTCGTCTTTTGCTTGGTAATACCCATAAAGTCCGTCCTCTCCCTGGCCATACGTATTGACCATCTTACGATAATCCTGATGGTATTTCAAATAACCGGCCGCATCAAAATAGTCACGGTAAGCCGACTTTTTATTAACGGCAAGGTTGGCACTGACATTGATAACCGGTTTGCCTATTTTACCTTTCTTGGTAGTGATAATGATGACACCTGCCGCTGCCTGTGCACCGTAGATAGCAGCCGAAGAAGCATCCTTCAACACATCGATCTGACCGATATCATCCGGATTGATTTCCGAAAGTTCGCCATAAAACGGCATACCGTCCAATACAATCATCGGGCTGGCATTGGTACCCAATGAGTTCTGTCCACGCAACTGGATACTTGGGCTACTCTTTGCCGAAGCATCATAGCCGATTTGCAGACCCGGTGTGCCGCGCAATACATCCTACACGGTATTCGGGTTCTGGTCGGCAAGTTTGGTCGGATTAATTTGCACCACCGAACCGGTCAAGTCTTTCTTGCGCATCGAACCGTAACCTACTACCACCACTTCTTCCAATGTTTCAGAATCTTCCTGCAACGTGATTTGAAGTGTTTTGCCCGGAACAGCCTCTACGGTCTGTGTCTTATATCCTATAAAAGATATTTCCAATACAGCGCCGCTTTTTACTTTCAAAGTAAACTTTCCGTCCAAATCGGTAATGATACCATTATTTGTACCTTTTTCTACTACACTTGCACCGATGACAGCTTCTCCTGTTGCGTCCCGAACGATACCGCTCACTTCGTTCGTTTGCTGTTGGCTTACGGCAGCAGCCGGTTCAGCCATTGCCGTCAAAGGATGACCAGCAATAAAACCTGCACACACCAGTAAAGCAAACAAGGCTTTTCGATTGTTGATAAACGAATCTCTCATTTGTTTTTCAGATTTAAGTTAAACATTACTTTTATTACAAATTACACTAAAGGCTTTATCCTTAACTGATGAGTGCAAATATAATACATAAGAAAAGAATAGATAAAAAAAAATTAGGCAAAAAAGAAAGAAATTATATCAAAATTAAATGTGGAAGAGCAAAAAAGTGAAGTTCTCTACATATTATTTGCAAATATGTGTATAAAAATTAAGCATTAACAATAAAAAACTAAGCATTTTTGATAAAAGAATATTATAATGTGTGCAGCATGAATTTGTGCATTCTATTGATACCACAGTTCCAACATGTTGTCTCCGTCCCGTTCGGTACGCATTACAAAACTGTATTTTATCATACTCAGATGATTTAAAAACTGGTTGTTAATATCTTCTTCTCTCAACACGCAGAAAACTTCGTCTGGTGTAAGATTAATAATCTTCCGCTTGTAAGATTAATAATCTTGCAGCCTGAAGATTAATAATCTTACAGCAGATGGACCTATATGTTTTTGCCGACCCACCTATATCCGCAGGCTTCCGCAACCGCCTGCGCCTTGCTATGATTCTACCCGGAAAGGCAGTAGTCGGTAAGTTATTGACTCGAATGCTTACGAAATTTAAAATGAATACCGCATTTTACCTAATTGACTGTAGGGGCATATCGCATACGCCCTGAAGACATCCGCGTGGATAAGTGAACGCATTCGGGCGTATGCGATATGCCCCTACATGGAATGTTTGTGGAATAAATTTAACCAGGAAATTAGTTTTGAATTTCTATAAAAAGTTTTTCTAGTCTTGATGTATCCGTTTTCGTGTATACTTTGGACGATAAATTCAAAACAGTTAATGGCAGCGTTCCGTCTGGAAGATTAGCCTTGAATCTTCCAGTCGTCAATGGTTCCGGTCTGTGAAGAGAAGCTGGCACCTATTTTATAGATAAGTCGCCTATCGGAAGCATACGGGCGTGCGTAGCCTTTTTCTTCTATCTGCTTTAGGGCTTCGTCTGCCGAACCGTCCAGTTTGAACTCAAAGATATAGACGTAATCGGGTGTCTCTACGATGCAGTCCACCCGTCCTTCGCTCTGTTCCT
>NZ_NFJA01000025.1:0-42383 GCF_002159615.1 Bacteroides sp. An279 | reverse complement strand
CGCTCCTGTTCTTCGTCAGATAGCCCGCTATCTTCCTCATCACAGAAGCGAAAATGCCTCAAAAACTCATCCCAAATCATCGCACGATAAATTCAAAACAGCTTCTAACAAATATTTCGGTTCCCTAAAGCATTTGAAGCCTTTTTCATCACGACTTTAACCACATTATGTTAAAGGATTTAGCAGTTAACAAAAGGAGGGACTATCAAATTAACACAAAAACATTTCCTCCAGTCCAAGTGGGAAAGCCCCAGAAGGCTCACAACTACATCTGCCACCAAATTTTCAACACCGGACTTTCAATTTAACACATGAAATAAAAATGTAATGCATGCCAATCAGGAATTAAAAGCTGTTATGTTTCACAGGAGTTACCACTTCGTTCAGGAGGTAAAGGTCAATAGTCCTGCTTCTGAAACCGATACCCAAAGCCCGGCGGACAATAACTTCTTCTAACTCCCCTTTAACTCCTGATTGGCATGATTAATTTACGCACATTGATTATCAACTGTCTGCTATCATCTGACTGACTATCAACTATCTGCGTCCGTCACCGCATGTACTTGCGCGCACCGATGCATATAGATGAAAAAGCTTTGCCAAGTACTGTGACATGCCAAAAACTATATTCCCACATAACAGCGTTACTGATTATCAACACACCCGGCTCAACAACGTAACAAACCGCTTCCTGAGCCTGACGCACAAAACCGTATGAAAATGCAGCTTTACTGTGCTAATGAATAATATGAGAGCACATTAACACATTAGCAAATTGCCACATTAACAAATTGCCACATTGCCATTATACCGTTCAACGTTTCTCTATCAGTTCTATATAACCAGCATCCGGATGATGAAAATAACAAATCCGAATGCCCTGCAATGCCCCTACCTGTACCGGGGCAAACAACCGTTCATAGCCTTGGGCAAGCAACTCCTCACAAGCTTTATCAAAGCCCAAAGCTTCGTAAGCCAGATGATACGGCATAACACCATTGGCATGAAGCAGACTGGCTTCAAGCGAACCAGACTGCAACTGATGTACAAGCTCAACAAGAGGTGCCCCCTCCTTAGTCAGGTAACAAAGTTCAACCTGCAAGCCTTCATCGTAAAGTATCTCTCCAGCTACATACCCCAATTGGGCAAACTGAGCAGCAGAAAGACGGATATCGGCTACCACATAACCGACATGATGGAATAAGATTTCGTTCAACATACAAGTGTTCAGAATTTATCGTAATGTATTTTTGTTTTGTTCCATTTATTCTTCGGTTGAGGAATGTTGACCGGATGCCCCACCAATATCAAGTTCAAAGGTACAATATGGACAGGCACAGACAGCAAATCACGCAATTTATCCACACGGCTTTCCAGTGGATAAATTCCCGTCCATACAGCTCCCAGCCCGATAGAATGGGCTGCCAGCAACAGATTCTCGGATGCAGCCGAACAATCTTGCACCCAATAAAGTGTGTTGTCTTCCTTATCCATCTTATTGATGGATTCGTAAAGAGACACATCGCCACAAACCACAATCCCCGTACATCCCTTATTTATCATCTTTGCATAAGGCAAACAATCCTTGAGTTTTTGCATGACTGCCTCATCACGCACCACGATGAAATGCCAAGGCTGAAAATTCATCGAACTGGGTGCGGCCATGGCTGCCTGTAGCAAGATGTGCAACGCCTCATCGCTTACCGGCTCGTCTGTAAACCTCCTGACCGTAACTCGTGTCAGGATATTGGTTATTGTTTCGTTCTGTATCATATCAATCCCACTCCTTATAAATTCTTTAATATATCCCAATGGATAGCATTACGCCATTCAATAGAACTTTGAGGATAAAGCCTTTTCCATTCAACAGGATTTTCCTCAAACTGACGACGGGCAGCGACAAGTGCCTCATCATTCAGTTGCATACGCTCTGTTGTAAAACGATTTGCCAATATTATACATATATCACCTTCATAAGAGGAGAGTTTTTGCGTCTGTAAAAGCCTATTTGTTTCCTCCTGTCGCCGTGCATTTACAATTTCTGACGTTCCGGGATAATCCATTGCTATAGGCAAACCTTTATCCCGATTAACAAAACTATCAATCAACAGCAAATCAGGCCGTATGCTTTGTTTCTCAAGAAGAGAAGCCATACCGAGTGCCATTTCTCCTCCTAAACAAAAACCGGATAAAAGCTGAGGTGCCCGACCATCCAACGCTTTTTGCATAATAGAGAGATATGCCTCCAACACTTGTTCCCAATCTGTTGTTGCATTACCTAATAGATATTCATGATATGATTCAAGCACCAAAACCGAATATTTATCCGACAATTTATCAGCTAATTGAATGTAATCAGGGGCGAAATAAGTATCTCCACATACAATAACGGCTATAGGCTTATCGTTGTCTTCGTGATGCCAAAAACAGATAGAAGCATCCTTATGTTTGGCAATTTCACGTATTGTGCGATAACGGTAAAAAGCCGAAGCCGACAATTCCAGACCTAACGAAGAAGCACCAGAAACAATCATCATTACTTGAATGGAAGTAAGTCCTAAATCAAACAAATCTGTAGTAACACTTATTTGTTTCATCCGAAGAACTTCACTGGCAATCGACTCAAGAAGACGTTCTTCAACCGATGTAGCCTTTACAACGTCCACCTCTACAAATTCCTCATTCAAAGAAGGAGCAGGCAAAGATTTCAAATCAATTTTTCCATTAACAGTCATAGGAAAACCTGTAACAAACACCCACTTTGTTGGTATCATATAAGAAGGCAGATAATCCAACAAATACGCCTTCAATTCTAATTCGGATAAATTTGCACTCTCTTCTTTTGGTAAAATATATGCAACCAAAACTTTATCATTTGATATAGTCTGTACTTGTACCACACATTGAAGGATCATAGGATGTTGATTCAAAATACTTTCTATCTCACCTGATTCAATGCGAAAGCCATGAATTTTTACTTGAAAATCAGTTCTCCCATGGAATAATAAATGACCATTAGGAAGCCGTGAAACGATGTCTCCTGAACGATACAGGAAAAGATTTCTTTTCAAACGATAATCTTTTTCTGTAGCAAAAGGATTGGGAATAAATTTAACAGAATTCTGCTCAGGCCGATTTATATAACCAGAAGCAACTTGCGGACCGCCTATATAAAGTTCTCCACAAACGAAATCCGGCACCATATTTTGATTTTCATCCAACACATAACAAGTTACGGCAGGTAAAGGCAAACCAATGTCATTAGAAGGAGTTTCCAAATCAAACTGACATGCAGATGCGCATACAGTAGTTTCAGTTGGCCCATAACCATTAAAAACAGAGCATTGAGTCTGCCAATAATCGATTTCCTTTCTCGAAGCAGTTTCACCCGCCACCCATATTTTCTTCAAAGATGGAATTGCAATATGAGGAAAATTCGGCAAAATAGCAGGAGGAAATAGAGCAATGGTAACTTGCTGTTCTATCAATAAATCTTGAAGTTTATTCATGTCAAGCCTTTGTTCCTCTGTTGCAATAACCAATGTTGAGCCATGTAAAAGTGTGAAAAAAATCTCCCATACAGAAGCATCAAAACAAAGACTAGCAAACTGTAAAACACATTGATCTGCATCTGAAACAAAAACGCCTGATTGAACCAACTCCAATACTTGTTCATGACGAATTGGAACCCCTTTAGGGTGTCCTGTAGTTCCCGAAGTCGAAATTATATAAGCCAATGAAGATGGATGTATTCTAGGACAATTATTCTCTGCTTTTTCTGTATTATAAATATCTATATAAAAAAGATCCTTAGGCAATTTTTCCCCAATCGCACATTTATCATCGGTTAAAACACAATGTATTCCATAATCTTGTACCAAGAAAGCGATTCTTTCCAATGGATAAGAACTATCTAAAATAACATAAGCACCTCCCGCTTTTAAAATACTTAGCATCCAGATTATAGCCAGACATTTATTATTTGTATAAATACCTATCGGTTCGCCCAAGGGCAATTCATAATGGAAATGAGATTGGTACACCAAACGTAAACAATTAGCGTTTCGATTTACTTGAATAGATAACGTCAGATAGGTCATTTTACTTCCATCATAGACAATAGCTATCTTATTAGGATTTAATGCTGCTAGCCGCTCAAATCTGTCATTAATAGACTCTTTAACGGAAGGCAAAGAATCTAATTTATTTTCATACGATTGCATTATTTGCTTCTGTTTTTCTTCAGGCATCATTGAAATAGAAGATAAAGGTCTTTCGATATCCGAAACAAACACTTCTAAAACAGTACGCAATGACTCTATTAGCATTTGAATTTGTTCAATGGAAAAGATAGGATGATAATTAATCCGAGAGAAGCCAGTTTTTGTTGGTTCAACATCCAAAAAAAGATCTAAAGAAGAACTATGATCCAGACGACGAAAAAAACGACAATCAACATTAGATAAAGAAAGATTAAAGGAATTACTCCAACCTGCAAAATTAATGCCAACATTTACTCGACCTAAATCATTTAACGGATTTTCCCTTTTTAAAAAAGATAGTAATTCAGGCCACGTATAATGTCGCAACGTCCTCAAAGTTTTCCACTGCTGTGCCAATACAGAAAATACATCTTTCACCATAACCAAATTAGAAAAATCAACAGACAGAGGAATATTATTCACAAAAAAACCAACAAGATTTTTTGATTTTGTAGTACGCATATTAATGGAATTTTCAACAAAAATCCCTTTACGACCTGTAAATCTACTCAAAACAATCATCCAAGCTGCCAAGATGACAATAAAAGCAGTTACACCATTTTGACGAGCTATATGATTAATTCGAGACATTAATGATTCCCCTAATTCAAACATCTCAAAATTGACTGTATAAGATGTTGAATTATTTACATCTGGGAAAAATAACTCTAATGGTTCATTACTCAATGTCTTTCGCCAATTATTTAAATCTATAAGACTTAAAGCACGTTGTCCATTTTCCATTCGATGAATCGAATCTTCCCATGAAGGTATTTCCAAATTCGGATAATTTCCATCTGCATCCAATTGATTATAAACAGACTCCAACATTGAAAAAAAATCTAAACCTGTCACTCCATCAATACAGATATGATGAAAAACAATCAAAAGAATAAAAGAATCATCCGAAAGATGATACAAACGCGCACGAATTGGCCATTCATGAGACAAATCAAACGGTCGTTTTGTAAAACGTTCCATATCTTGCTGACACTCGTCAAAGGAACAAGAAATCACCTCAAATACAGATTGATTTTCATCTGTTTCTTCAAAATAAAAACCAGACTTTGCATCACCCAATAAAACACTATGCATAAGTTCTACTGTATGAACTACATAATTAAAAGCTTTAGCAAATAAATCAATCCTCAAATTTGCCGATAAACGAGCACTCCAACCTAAATTATAATAATCTTCAGGAAATAAATTTGCATATCTCCATAAATTATCCTGATAACGATTCAACTGCAATTTCATAAACACCTCCACTTATTTTTTTTTCTTTAAAATATATCGTACCGTTCCTAATATACTAAATCCTTGTTGAATGTAAGGAACCAAAGTGCTTCCTCCTTGATAATATGTTTTGTCAAACAGATTATAAGTAGTTAATTCTAATTCAACATTATGAAAATAATAACGTGCGCCCAAATTCATTGTAAAAACAATAGGTAATTGATAATTCATATCTACAACAGTATTACCTCCTATTTGAATATTATCAATAGGAGATAACTGTTTACCGATTAATCTTCCATTAGCATAAAGCCAAAACTTATGATCGGTTTTATGAACTAAATTTCCACTTAACGTTGCATTCATAAACCAATTTGGAACATTATAAATTTGATGCCCTGATAAATTATAATTTTCCCCACTCAACGCTGATTGATAGGTCATATTAAAATTAGCTCTAAAACGAGGACGCTGATATTCTAATACATTCTCAATACCAAAAACTTTCAATTTACCTCCATTTATATAATGAGGTTCATCACTTTTTGCCGCATTATCTCGATAAATTAAGCCTTCTAAATTATTATAAAAAAGTACCCCATTATAACTTAATCCAGGAATTGGCTGATAATTAAAACTTACCTGAATTGCTTCCATATATTCAGGTTCCATATCTTCAGGACCTTGATATGAAGGAGATTGATTATATCTATAGAAATAAGGAGCATCCACAAACGAACGTCCATAATTCAATTTCAAATTAATTTTCTTATTCGGTAAATAAATAAAAGAGACGCGAGGAGATATAGAACTTTTCATTTTCTTATTTACTCTACGCTTAATATCATAACGAACACCTGAATTCAAAATCAACTTTTCATTAAAATAATGTTTTAACTGTATAAAAGGAGAATAAGTAGATTCTCCCCCTAAACGAAACGCATCCGTTGGCCAATACGTCGTAATATTAGTATAATCTGAACCTAATAAGCCCTCCGTTCCATATAAACGCATATATTCCATTTGTAAACCAGCTAAAATATTACCTTTCCCTAAATGCCCTATCTGCGGATAACTATAATTAAGTGTGGCAGTGCCACCTATAGAGAACTCTGACCATTTCATAATTTGCAAAGCTGAATAATATACAGAACCATCTGTTGCATTACCTTCAACTTCATCTCCAATAATAGAATAAAGATTGCTTTTATTTAAATCAAAATAAGCCTCAATATTAAATGAACAATTATTAAATTTGTCTGAATATAAAAGCCCTGCATGAGTAAAAGACATACCATGTCCTGGTCCCTCTCCATCTATTACACGATATTTATTATAATCATAAAGTGAGCCCATTGAAGTATACACATCAGCATAAACAGGAACTTTTTTCCCATAACGCTGATTAAAACTCAATGAAAGTTTCCACCATTTAAAATTAAAGCCAAAATCATAAGATGGCAAACGATTATAAGCCTCCGTCCACGCATATCCGTCATGTGGATTAGGCCCCACGGATTTCTCTGCTGCCACAAAACGTTTTTGTCCATCTGAAGCATAAATAGTTCCCCATGCCATAAAATCCATATTTATAAAACGTGTTCCAAACAATATACTTCCCTTTTTCTGTTTAAAATTACCGAATCCTACAGAAGCCTCAACTCCATTTATTTCCGATCCATCTTTTGTAATCAAATTCACAACAGCCATAAGTGCCACATTTCCATAAAGAGAAGAAGCAGGTCCTCTTAAGACCTCTATTTGTTTCACTTTTTCCAAACTTATACTATAATCAGGAGCAGCTTTATTCGTTACACGCGCATTCATACGTTGCCCATTCAACATAATCAATATTTTTTCCTGACCTCCAGAATATACGCCATGCATTGCTACATTTACTTCATTGGAACTTTCAACAGAAGTTATACCTGGGACATACGCTAAAAGTACATCCTTTAACGTACGTGCACCTATCGCTTTAATCATCTCTTCCGTTATCAATGTAACCGGTACCGGAGCTTCTTCTATGGATTCGGCCTGTTGTGAAGCTGTGGTAATAGTAGCTTCTTCACCTCGTTTCAGACGTTCTATCATATCTGCAAAGCGCAAGGGGTCATGGATGGATGTGCTATAATACGGGTCTTCTTTCAAAAGGAGAGAAGCATACTTTTCAGCATCCTGTACATGGTCTTTTCCTAAATAGCACAACGAAAGCAAGCGGTAGGCACTGGTCTTCAATGCCCCGTCAAACCCTGCGATATTCTCATTCAACAAACGAATGGAAGCATCAAAATGTCCTATGGTATATTCTTCTTCTGCCTGCATATAAATCTGGCGCAGCTCACTATCGTCTTGCGCCCATGCCATGGATGCCGCCAGCAAAAAGAAAGTAACAATCCATTTTCTCATGCTTTAATCGGTATTATTAATGAAAATGTAGTAAACCGGCCTTCTTCTGAATCAAACTCAATGCGTCCGTGATGTTTCTCCTCAATGATACTACGGGTGATAAACATTCCCAGCCCCGTACCTTGCCCTGTAGGCTTGGTCGTAAAGAAAGTCTCGAACAGCCGTTGTTTCACTTCAGGGCTCATCCCTACCCCATTGTCGGTGATTGAAATGACCAACTCTTCCGCCTGCCGTGCCACCTTGACCGAGACCGTCGGCTTATAGTCGGCATCCCCGTTCTGCGCCTTATCCCACACAGCATAACAAGCATTGTTCATCACATTCAATACGGCACGGCTTAAATCCTGAGGCACTACAGACATCATCGGAATATCCTTTCCATAATCTTCCAAGATAGAGATATTAAAATTCTTCAGATTTGCCCGCATCGCATGATACGAAAGCCATACATATTCCTTTACCAGCTTGCATACATCCGTCGGAATAAACTCATCTTCTTTCCCACGCGAATACAATAATATATTCTGAATGATGCTGATAGCCCGGTCGCCATGTTCCTTTATCTTTTGCAGGTTCTCTTTCAGGCTTTCCATTATATCCCGGATATCCTCTACGTCATCCCCGTCAATATCTGCCGTATTGGCTTCGATATCTTCTTCCAAATCTTTTATCAAGTCTCCAGAAAGCTTGCTGAAATTGATGACAAAGTTCAACGGATTACGTATCTCGTGTACGATTCCTGCCGTAAGCAAACCCAATGTAGCCATTTTTTCCTGCTGCCTTAACTGGTCTTGCAAACTTTCTACCTGCCTCTTCAATTGTTCTATCGTTTCCATATCTTGAGATTTTTGAGTTAATCTTTTTGTTTTCTTAATTATTCTCTTCCCCTTTCTCATCCGCATCATTCTTTTTCCCATTTTCCGGATGGTGGACAGGTACAGAAATAACAAATTCGGTATATTCATTCTTAACCGATTGTATAGTTATGTCCCCGCCATGATTGAGTATGATTTCCCGGCTAAGATACATACCTACTCCCACCGCTTCTGCCGTAGTTTTCGTGGTAAAGAACGGATCAAATACCTTGTTTATAATAGAGGACTCAATGCCAACACCATTATCATAAATACTTACTTTCGCCTGGCTTGAATCGGCATCAATGAAAACCCGCAACCGTATCAAGGGTTCGAAAGCCTTACCTTGCTGACGTTTTTTCCGAAGCGCATACATGCTATTTGCCAGCATACTCATCACGACCTTGCTGAACTGTTCTGCATCCACTTCCGCTACAACCATCGCTTCCTTATCCGGTGATTCTATCCGGATATGACACTCAGCTATATCTTCAGCATAATACGCATGAAGCATCTCTATATTCTTACGGCAAATCGATGCCAGATTAATCAGCGTCGGATTCACACTCCGGTCTTTCAGCATTTCCTCCATTGCTTTCAATATACGCGTCGTGTTCAATCCATGCTCTTCAATCTTCTTCAGGTTCGTATTCAGCATATCAAGTGCGTCAACGGAATCTTCGTAAATGTCCGAAGTCATATTCTTCTGGTCATCGTCCAGGTTATCCTTAATGTCTTTTACCAACCCGATACTCATGTGCGAGAAATTGTTCACATAATTCATCGGGTTCAAGATACGGTCTACAAGCCCTTTGGTCAACGTACCCACCGTAGCCATCTTCTCTTGACGGATAAGCTGGTATTGAGCTTTGCTTAAATCATCGAGGGCAATCTCCAGCTTTTTGGATTTTTCTTCAATCTCGTCCTTCTGATTACGTATTTGCGAGGTCCGTTCTTCCACGATATGCTCCAGACGCATCTTCTCCGCCAAAAGCCGGCGCATACGCCACCTTATCAAAAACAGGATGAGCAATGAAAGCGCAACGATATACAATACGATGCTATACCAACGTACATAAACAGGATAACGCACGGTTAAAGGCAATGTCAATGATTCCGTTGTACGCCCGTACCGGTCGCGTGCCATAACCTGAAATGTATAACGTCCCGAACGTGGATTGGCAAAACGTGCCGAAGTCTCCGTACTCCAATCCGACCATTCGTCACCGGCATCCAACCGGTAACGGTATTCCGTTGCCCCCAGAACCGAGAACAAGTCCGAAGAGAAATACACCTTGATATCACGGATGCCACTATTAAATGTAAGCTCTTTAAAAGGAAGCGTAACCCCCAGGCGGTCTCCCTCATCAAATCCGCCCCATACCACCGAATCATTATCAATCACAATGCGCCGGATGTATACATGAGATTTCTTTGCATAATCCGGTTCTTTCACCGCCATATTCCAATGAATCAGTCCGAAATTTCCTCCCAACCATACATCATCACCGTCGGTCTCCATTGTTCCTATTGTCAAATCATGTATGGGACGCAAAAGGGCATTTATCTCCTCCATCCCTTGTTTTTTGGTGTATATATGCAGGTTTTTCCCGTCATTATTTGTTCCCCAGACACGCCGGCCCGGCTCGGGATAAACAAACTGGGGATATTGGATATCCGAAGACCACAAAGAGCGGTCCGCCACTTCTACCAGCTTTTTCCCTGCCTTATCCCACTTAAACAACCCTACATGGCTCAACACAAATATGATTCCATTCTGGACGAAAAGCGTATTGTTAAAACTGTCTTTCTCCCCTTTGGCATTTTCGGGAGCCAGAATAACATACCCGGAATAGTCTCCTTCGCAACGGAACACCTGTCCATAAATATTCCTTACCCACAACGTCTTATCGTCATCTACATAAAAATAGGTAGCCTTCTCGATAATGTTCAGCTGTTTCCTTTCACCCTGCCGGACCTGATAAACACCGTCCACTTCACCCGTATAATACGTTCCATCTCCGCAAACATAGGCAGAAAGCGTATGGCTGTCCGTTATTTGCCGTGCTTGCCTGCCATATACGGCATACAAGCCGCCAGCCGTAGAAGCATAGACATTCCCTGCCGCATCTTGCTGGAGCTGCCAACAGGCATGCTGGATTGCCCGAATCGGTTCAAAAACATCACCTTCCTTGTAGAACAAGCCCTGCAAAGTGCCTACGTAAAGCCCGTCGGCGGTATGGCAAATGGACTGCACTTCACCCGATAAGCCCTCGTTAGAGCGGAAATAAGTATATGCTGTATGTATATTTACTAAAAAAAGACCATTATCGGTAGCTCCCCACACATAACCAGACGAGTCTGCATAAATGCCATTCACATTGTTATTGCACAACCCGTTTTGCTCTGTCAGCGCATACACTTCATTCCCCTCTTTATCCAACATCACAAAACCGTTTCCAGCCGTAGCCAACAAGACCGAGCCATCCTCCAGCGTCAACCGCTTGTTTACCAATGCCTCTTTATAATACCGGATATCATCGGATTTGTCCTGATTAACAATGAAACCGTCCATGGAATCATCCTGAATATCCGCATCACCCAGCGAAGTCGTAACATAAATCTTCCCATCCTTCTCCCCGATATCCGTCACTTCGCCCAAAAAACCTTTATTGTTTTTAGAGAATACCATCTGCAATTCCAGTTCTCCATTCCCGCCTGAGGTCAGATATCCGAACAGATTGTATCCGCCTACCCAGATTCGTCCCCGGTTATCCTTAAATAATTTCGTAATCCGGAATACCCCCGGAGCATGAATCGTATGCCACTCCGTCTGGTCGTAATACAATACCCCTTCGAAATTGGCAACATACACCCGGCCGCTATCATCACTCACAATATCAAAATTACGGTTGTGCGCATGATAAACCGCAGGAGAATAATTGACAAAGAAAGGAATCCCGTCCTTTGCCTCTATTTGCCCTATACCGGCAAGCAGCAAAAACACCAGACACAGAAGATATCGTTTCATCGTCTTCAATCTTTAATTTTATTTACTAATTTAAGCCGTATGCGGGGAACATTACGCCCTACATAATACGACCATTCATCATCGGTAAAATCCCGCTTCAGTTTGCTTTGGATAAGAGCAGCCATCTCGTCGGGAGAAATCATGATACGCGACACTGCTCCACTCTCATCTCCTGTCCATATCGTATTATCTTCCGCCATGCAAATGCAATGCACCCATCCGGATAAAATCTTCAACGATACCGCCTCCTGCTTGCTGGCACTGATGTCCCACAAGCTTACGGTGCAATCATAACTGGAAGAGAACAAGTATTGCCCTTTAAATTCAAGTTGAGTTATACGGGAACGATGCCCCACAAGCGATTTTACCACATTCCCCGTCTCATCTATCAGATAAATATTTCCATTCTCTACTCCGACCGCTCCCATTTTCAAGTCAGACGACCAGGAAAAAGCCGTAACTTGCTCTTTAATAAAATGTTCCTGAGGAACCAGTTCCCCTTCACGCCCTATCCTCCATAAGCCGTTTTCCTTACCGAATGCCAACCATTGGTTTTCTTTACATCCCAAAGCGGCAAGAGGTTCTGATAGAGAAATGGTTTTCTTTATCCGGTCCTCCTTCTTATCATATATATAAAGGTGCATAGCCGAAGCCAAAAGCAGCTGTCCGTTGCCGAAAGGAACAATCCTCATCCACCCGTTATCTTCCGGCAAGAGAAAGGTCTCTGCCGATTTCCCGTTTATGACAAGCATCCTCCCATCGTATGACAAGGCATACACCACATTATTTTCATCCCAATAAACATCTCTGAAACTATACTCCGGATTGCTGAACAACACTTCATTCCCAACAAATCCCTCATCATAACGCCATCGGTTCACCTCTCCATAGTTACTCACCGAGACATAACTGTTTTTACCGTCCGAAGACTGAACTATCTTCGTGACACCTCCCTTATGGAGATTCCTGGACACAAAACTTTCACTGGTCTGTCCCAAGGCATTAAAAATAACAGGCTGATACACATTCCCTTTATATTCGGATGTATATTTCCACGAAGCATACGCAAGCAAAGCCGCCACATCTTTATTGCCAGCCCTATATTGCACATTGGAAAGCAAAGCCAAAGCACGTCCCAATGCCACATTGCTCAACGTATCAGCCACATTCCTTGCATATTCGGCACGAAGTTGCTGTTGTACGGCAAGCTCACGCTGGTTCTCCGCCATATTTCTAGCTTCAACCGCATTGCGGGAAAAAGCTTCCGCCTTTTTCTGCTCTTCTTCGGCACGTATGCGCATCTGCTCGGCCACTCCCATCTGGAATACCGCTTCTTCGCGTTGCTTCTCGGAAATATCTTTTTGCTGATAAGCTATGTCTTCCATCTGTTTGCTGATACGTTCCACCACATACGACTTACCTTCTTTTTCCTTATACTCATCCAGCTGAGCCCGTAAAGCATCCACCCGCCGGGATAAGCCGATATTGAAATATCCCAATATCACCACCACAACGAGAAGAAAAACACTCAAGATATGCCAACCATGCTTTTTCACTTCGAATTTCAGTATATATCATTTAACAAAGAAAACGAAACTGGCTCCGATGGCTTATGAAGCCAGTTCCGCCGTCCGATGGAACTATCTCCGTCCGCCCATGCAAGTATATGCGTTTTTACCAGCAACAAGCCGGCCTTACGACATACCCACACTTGCGGACAAAAGAAACGTCCCCTTTTAATAGGTTTTATTTGCTTGCCAACGCTTTCAATATCTCGGAAGCCAGCAAATAACAATGCCCTCCGGTGCGCGCCGAAACCAAGTCTCCGTCGATCACAACATCTGCATCAACATACTCTACACCATAGTTCTTGGCATCGCCCAACAGATTATTATGCACGGTCATCTTTCTTCCTTTCACCAGTTCGGCTACAGGAGAGAACAACCACAAGCCGTGGCAAATCACTCCCTTAACGATGTCCTTGCGCGCAAATACTTTTTGCAAGAACACACATGCAGGAGGAAGCTTCGTCACATCTTCGGTATACCGAAGACGGTCTGACACCATACCTGCAGGCACGATAATAGCTGCATAATCATTAAGAGCCTCATCATCAAGCGCCTCAAAGCTCTCATTACAATAAAACGGTGCCCTGAATTCATGCCCGCTAAACGTAATGCCCTCGTTGCCCCAAAGGCGGGACAGAAAATGAACCTCATACCCGGCTTCCTTGAAACGGAACTGATAATAGAAGATTTCATTTTCATAGAAATCGCTTTCTATAAGTATTCCTATCTTATTTTTCATCATCAATCTTTTTCTTGATAGTCAATATATTTTCATTACCTACATGTTCATACGACACTTTATCCATCATCTGAACCGTAAGGAAGATTCCAAGTCCCCCTATCTGGCGTTCTTCCAGCGGAAGAGAAACATCCGGCATATCCCTTTCCAACGGATTGAACGGCACACCTCCATCAATAAACTTCAGCGTGATGCATCCGTCGGCCTTCTCTATCTGAATCTTCAGATAACCTTCCACGCCTTCAGGGTAAGCATAACTTACCACATTGACCACCAGTTCCTCGCAAACCAGATGAATGGCATACAATTCCTTGGTGCATGATGCCACCTCCCCGGTCTGGAGGATGGCATCAATGATTTCTTCCGTTCTGCCTGCAATAGGCTTGAAAACCAATTCTTTCATAGCATTACCTGCTTACTTGCTTACGAAAGAAATGTAGTTCTGCAGACCTGTCATTTCAAACACGCTACGGATATCAGCAGCGCAATTCACAAACTCAATTACAGGGTTTCCGCCCAATTTCTGCTTGGCAAAAATAATGGTACGTATACCGCTACTGGCAATATAAGCCAGCTTGGTGGCATCAAAGACAACTTTTTCTATGCCCTTGCCTTTGTATCCGTTCAATTCTTCCATAAGGGCAGGAGCATTGCCTGTAGTAAGCTGGTCACCTAAAACGATAGTCAAGGTATTACCTTCCTGACTGATTACAAATTGATTATCCATATCTTTTTAATTTATAATTTTACAATTTACTATTTACAGTTTTCTATTTCCCAACCAAAATCATGATAGAACGCGGCCCTACCAGGATTTCCTGCTGGTTTTCAATCATACACTCTTCTCCCGGTTCGCAAATATCGTCCGGAGCAGCCATTTCCGTATTGGCAAATACATGCCATGCCATGCCTTCGGGCAATTGTGGGAGTTCGAACCCATGCATGTCCCAATGCATATTCATGGCTACATAAATAAAATCATCAGGCACCCCGTCTGTCTCCGCATACCGCCCGTTCAGCATAAAGGCTGCGGTCAGATTGTTATATCCGGTATCAGGACGCCATGCTTTTACACCGTGCCATGAGAAATCGGGATATCCCAGATTACGGTAATCACAATGCCCGAAATGATATTCGAAACGCAATGCTTTATGAGCCTGACGGAAGCGGATAATCTTACGGAAGTAATTATAAATGTCCTCATTCTTCTGCAGATTCGTCCAGTCGATCCATCCGATTTCATTATCCTGACAATAAGCATTGTTATTTCCATATTGGGTATTCCCCATTTCGTCACCCGATAATATCATCGGAATACCCTGGCTTACCATCAACAAGGATATTGCATTCTTTATCTGTTTATGACGCAGGTAATTGATTCCCGCATCTTCACATTCGCCTTCCCAGCCGCAATTCCAGCTATTGTTATTGTCTTCTCCATCCCGGTTGTCCTCGCCATTCGCTTCATTGTGCTTGCCATTATACGATACAAGATCCATCAATGTAAATCCGTCATGGGCTGTAATAAAGTTCACACTTGCCTTAATGCCCCGGTTTTGAGAGGCATACAAGTCGGCTGAACCTGCGATACGTTCTTTCACATCGCCCAATACATGCTCGTCACCTTTCAGGAACCTGCGGATGCTATCCCGGTATTTCCCGTTCCATTCCGCCCAGCGCCCCCAAGAAGGAAATGCACCTACCTGATACAAGCCTCCGGCATCCCATGCCTCAGCTATCAATTTGGTTTTACCCAAAATAGGGTCATGAGCCAATGACTCCAGCAAAGGCGGATTAGGCATCGGACATCCATTCTGGTCACGTCCCAAGATAGCCGCCAAATCGAAACGGAATCCATCCACGTGATAATCGGTTACCCAATAACGCAAGCTTTCTACAATCATATCCCGCACATTGGGGTTATTGCAATTCAACGTATTTCCGCACCCGCTGAAATTGAAATAATATCCATCCGGTGTCAGCATATAATAAGTCTTATTATCAATACCCCGATACGAGATATAAGGACCATTCTCATTCCCTTCTGCCGTATGGTTGAAAACCACATCCAGGATAACTTCAATGCCATTCGCATGAAGTTGCTTGATAAGATTTTTCAATTCATCCACCTGCATACCGAAACGCCCGGTAGATGCGTATGCGGCTTTAGGGGCAAAGAAGCCTACATTGCTATATCCCCATACGTTGTAAAGCATATGCCCGTCAACCGGAGAAGGCTTGCTGTTCTCAAATTCGTCAAACTCATGAATCGGCATCAATTCCACGCAATTCACGCCTAACTCCTTCAAATAAGGAATCTTTTCGGCTATGCCGGCAAAGGTTCCGGGATGCTTTACATTCGCATCCGCACCGCATGTAAAATTACGGACGTGCATTTCATAGATGACCAGTTCATTTACCGGAGTTTCCAACGGAAGGTCGTCTTCCCAATCAAAGTCATCACAAACCACACGGGCACGGTATTGATATACATTGTCCCAATCGGGCTGGGCACCCCATACGTCACGTCCTGCAATCAGCTTGGCATACGGGTCCATCAAGATTTTCGTCTTATCAAAACGATGCCCTTCTTCCGGATTCCATGGACCATCCATCCGATAGCCGTATTCAATGTTCTCGAAATCCAAATCAAAAACCATCATCGAGAATACATTTCCCATCTTGAATTCCTTCAGGAAAGGTATTTCGACAAACGGTTCCGGTTCATGATTATGGAAAAGAACCAACGTACAAGCCGTAGCGTAACGGGAATAGACCGAAAAATTGACGGCATTTCCCATTACCGTAGCTCCAAAAGGATAAGGACGCCCTGTACGCAATTTCAATCCTTTATATTCATGCGTCGGAAATAAATCTACTCGCTGCATACTTACCCTATTTGAGTTTGACACTCTTCTACTGTATCGAAGTATTTAAAGAAATGTTCGAAGCCTGTAATAGCCATTACTTCCCTCACCTCTTTAGATACACCTACCAAGTACACATTCAAGCCATTGGATGCAGCTACTTTATAAGCATAAAGCATGACACGCAATCCGGCACTCGATACATACTTACATTCAGACAAGTCCAAAATCACACTTTTGTTTTCATCCAAAATAGACAATATGACTTGCTGTTCTTCTTTGCTGGATGAAGCGTCCAACACAGAACCTACTTTATGAACTTCCGCACTCATCTTTTTTCAATCTTTAGGAACAATAACGACTTTGACTTTCGGACGATATTCTACGGCAGGCAGCTGTATGGTCAACTTATCTGCATCGAAATTCTTCCATTCCCGTCCGTCAATCCATACTTCCTGCAATTTCACGCTTCCTACAGGCAAGATATCGGGTTGTACACGCAATACATTATCCTTGAAACCATTTACCATAGGTTTGAAATATAAGGTCAACGGTTTCTTGGTATTCAGCAAATTGGTATAAGTAGCTGCCAGATAAGCTAATTCTACTGAATGGTAAGCACTCATCGAGTGGCTTCCCTTCTTACGTTCCGTACCCAGCAGGTAAGGCAAGCCATTAGCCAATACATTGAAATAAACGGCTCCGTCTTCATGGTCAAGGAAATAAGTATTATAGAAGGCAGCTGATTCACGTGCATATTTCAAATATTCCTCTTTGCCATAGATACCATACAGAATCTCGTATGCCAAAATCGCCTGCTCCTGTTGCCACCATGCCTTACGGTCGTGCCATGCGAAACGATAATATTCTTGATTGCCATGCAAACGGCGTTCCATCACATCATACCAACCGCCACGCTGTACGTCCAAACCTACTTGAGGCATGACCTCTGCAATATGCTGGGCAAATTCTTCATACGATTTCTTCGGGCAGATGCTATTGATACGCATCAAGTTCCATGCAATCTTCAGATTATGCCCCACTACCGCACGGTCTTGTTGCCATCCCCATGTCAGGTCATGACTCCAATCGTCCATAAAGCGCTCATTTACAAACGGGCTATTCTCATAATCCGGGAAATGTGTAGTGATAGTATCGGCTGTATATTCCAAGAAATCCTTGTATTTCTTTTCCTCAGTAGCCAGATACAAGTTAATCAAATAAGCAGGAGCATGATCACCTACAGAGTTCCAGTTCTTACGCATCCGGTTCGGGCCAAGGCTTGAACTGTCCGGACTCAACAATACCGGGTCTATATGCGAATAATATCCTTCTCCTTTCTTATCCTTGAAGAAACGTTCGAAAAGGTCGATAGTCAATTCAGCATCGCGCAAAATAGAAGGGTCACCGTTCACACGGTAAGTCTGAATCGGACCAGCCAATGCATAAATCTGCTCATACATCGGGATGGCATCGTAATCATCGCCAAACTCAGAAGTAAAGATTTTCTTTTCTTTGTCCCCATCAATGTCAATGCCATGATACCAATAAACCACATTCTCATCTACATCGTAGAAACGCATGTGTTTTTTCAAGTATTCCACACCTTTTTCAGCTGTTTCCAAGAAAATGTCTTCACCTGTCAGCATAAAAGCGGAAGCCATACCGTAAATCATACGTGAAATCGTATCGGTTTCCTGGCGGAAAGAGTTCACTTCCCGTTTGCCGCCCAGGCTTACCGCCGTACGGTATTTTTCATAATCGATTTCACCATCACCGAACTGCGCACGGACAAAAAAGTTACAGATACTCTTTGCCTGATTAGCCCACCAGTTGGATTCTTCAAAACGGAACTTACCTAATTCTCTTTCCGGAAAATCTATCTGTTTTGCTTCAAATGTATACTGCCCGTCATGTTGGGGATAGAAAATACCAAAGACAAAAGCCATACGGCCATTTTGAGACAAAAGCTGATAAAGATTACCAGTAGCATCCTGGTAAGGTTCGTCCAAATTACGCATCAAACGCGCAAATGTAGTATCTGTTAACAATACAGGGAAAGAACGTTTATCTGTTGTTGTCAACGTAAAACATTTCTCACTTTCATTAAAATCGCTTACATATCCGGCAATCAGATCTGTAAATTCAAACTGCATCTTATCGGCAGGTTTGAATACTTTAAAATTGTCTTTCATAAAAAAAGGTCTTTTATTGTACTACATGTGTTATTTCAATCGTTTCAATATCAACATCGTAATGTCATCGCTTTGAGGTTCGTTCCCGACAAAATCCTTCAAGTCTTCCAAAATAGCTTCCGCTATTTCTTCGCTCCCTGCACCCGGTACACTCTTCAAGGTTTTCTCTAATCCGCTTTCCGAAAACATTTCCCGGTTTTCATTAAAGGCTTCTGTCACGCCATCGGTGTAGAGAATCAACGTGTCTCCCGGCTCCAAAGTCAAGCTCGAATTTGTATAGACAAAATCATCAAATACGCCTACGATGAAATTCTTGGAAAGCGGTAATGGTTCTACGGTATTATTCTTACGCAATAAATACGGAGGATTGTGCCCTGCATTCGTATAGTCCACCTCGCCGGTCTTGATATTGTAAATACCATAAAAGACCGTTACAAACATCGAGTCAAGACTTTCGTTACACAACAATTTATTAGCATAATTGATGCATTCATGAGAAGGGACTCCCCTGATGCCTGTAGCACGAATCAATGTCCGGCTTACTGCCATAAACAAGGATGCCGGGACACCTTTCCCCGATACATCGGCTATTACAAAGCCGATTCGTTCTTCGTCTATCTGGAAAAAGTCGTAGAAATCTCCACCCACATCTTTCGCCGGAGTCATTGAGGCATAAATGTCAACAACATCAGCCAACTTAGGGAATGGCGGAAATTTACGAGGCAATATAGCCTGCTGAATCTCACCAGCCACCGCTAAATCATTTTTAATAGACTCCAACTGATCATGTTCATTCTGCGATTCTCTGACAAAATTTATTTGCTCAATCGCCTTTTCTATCGTGCGTGACAAATCATCCAAATCAATCGGTTTAGTAGCGAAATCAAATGCACCGTTGTTCATCGCCGAACGGATGTTGTCCATATCGCCGTATGCCGACACCATAATGCATTTCAATGCCGGATTCCTCATCTCGTTGATGCGGGTCAACAAAGTAAGCCCATCCATTTCGGGCATATTGATATCACTCAAAATAATATCAAAGTCTTTCTTTTCCAACACCAATTGCAAGGCTTCCAAACCATTATGCGCAAAGGTGAACTCGTATTCACCCTTGCGGATTTTCCGACGAAAATACTGGGTCAACAGTATTTCCAAGTCCTGTTCATCGTCTACGCTTAAAATTTTAATTGCCATATCTTATTCATTCTAATAATTTATACCTTTAAATTTTTTCTACCTCACTTCGTAAATATTCAATTTTCTAATGGTTTTTTCGGCAAAGTATGAGCAAATGCCACCACCAAAAAACCGATTATCACAGAAGTAACGGCACACACAATAAAACGCATTCTACCAGAACCATCCATCGAATTATCTACAAACAAGTCCGTATAAAGCGGAGACACAAATTGTCCCACTTGAGCCACCGACATGATAATAGCTACTCCTAAAGTCCGCTGGCGCGGAGTGACAATGCGCGGCAAGAAAAGAGAAATGGGAGGCAAAGCGAAGCCGCCGCCAAGCCCCACGACCAAACATCCTGCCATCAAGACGCCATACGAATGAGAGCAAGCGATAATGACATATCCTGCCGCCATTATCACCGTGGCAAAAGGCATGGTCCAGTCCTTCAGATTCCGCATAATCCAAGCCAACAACACACCGGCAATAATCGCCGGGATACGCATCAGAGAAAGCGCATAGCCACACTCTTTCGCATTGCCGATACCCTCCACGTCCATAAACAACGCCAAGTCGGTATTTATCACAAAGTAACAAGCAAATATCATCATGGCAAAAAACGCTAAAACAAATATCTTCTTATTCATTCCCGTTTTCTTGCCTGCACCACCTGCTGCATTTTTTGGGGAAGCCAACGGTGGAATAGAAGGCATAAACAAAGTGGTCAATACGATTGATATAACCACAAAGGCGTAACACAAGAACGAATAACGCCACGAAATACTTGCCAACACACCCGACAAACTCATAAAAAGCAAACCGCCCAACTGGTTAAAAGAGCCTTGTAAGCCCAAAAGCTTGCTACGTTTATTGGTATCCGGAGCAAAATCAAATATCAGTGAAGTGGATAAAGGAGTCATAATGCCTAGACCTATTCCGAAAAACAAACGCATTAACAACAAAAGCCGGAAATCGTTCACAAAACCTCCAGCCACACCAAATACAAGAAAAAGTATCATCCCGGTAAGCAAAAGCTTTTTCTTGTCTATCTTAGCGGTAAGACGCGCGGAAAACAATCCTATCGGCATCATTATCAACGTAGGCAAGGTTAAAACCAACTTGGCTTGTGTTTCCGAAATATGCGGGAATGCATCCCGTATAGCAGCCAAGGCAGGAGATACCGCCGTAGGTGCCATAATAGTAAGCACAGATACCGATAAAATAGACGGTATCAACATTTTCGAATATTTCTTTGTCTCTTCCATTTTTATATTCAATTATCCTCCCATTTTTTATAAGAACATGCGGACAGGCTTGCCTACAGTCACACTCAAGCGCAGATAATTCACCACGCCTCCTATATACGAAGGCTTATCCGCATTGTAACGACAAAGCATCATTGATAAACAACTTTCTGCCAAACACATGTGCCGATGATGAACCGGCATTATCATTCAGGAAAGATATGGTAGAATAAATATTTGTCCGATCCGGCAAAAGAATTTTCCGTGCCATGAATGTCCGTATTCAACCTGATTAATATGTCCGGAAAATGAATATATACTTCATAAGCAATTCCAGTTAACTGCTACAGCCCACGAAAATAACTGACTTGGCAAAGTCAGTATATATTCATTTTGCACATCATTGCTCCGGTTCATTACGGACATGCATTTTTTATTTATACCCTTCCCAAACTGAAAGGCGGATACACTTCACTATCTACCAACACATCAATAATGCAAGGCTTGTTCAACGCGATGGCATCCTGCAACGCCGGCAAGAATTCTACCAATTTTTCTACCCTATATCCTTTCGCTCCACATGCTTCGGCATACTTCACAAAATCCGGATTCTCAAACTGCATATATGCCTCGTCATTATACATATTCAGCAAGAACTTCTTGATGATATTAAATTCACTGTTATTGAATATAATCCAAATAACAGGAATGTTATATTGCACTGCAGTCATCAATTCGAATCCTGCCATCTGATAGCATCCATCACCCACGCCTGCAATCACCACTTTATCCGGATTAGCGCATTTCACTCCCAAACAGCCGTTCGTATGGCTTGCCATAGGTCCGAAACTTCCCGGATTCTGATAGCGCTGATTCTTATTCAACTGCAAATAACAGCTCAACCACAACATGTGCGAACCGGCATCACCCATCACAATGGCATTGTCTGGCAGATTCTGAGACAAGACACGGACGATATCTCCCGGAAAAATCCGTTGGGCATCTGTATGCACCGGTTCCTCATAATAATGTCCGTTGGGCAATGTACCGATTTGCAAAGAGGGCAAATCACGTTTCTCCAACAAAGGCAATAACTCCTGAAGTGCCAGTTTGATATCGCTTACCACCGCTACATCAGCTTTATACACTTTATTGATTTCAGCCGGATCAATATTCACATGAATCAACTGTTTATTCGCATATAAATCCGGTTGGAATGAGAATGTAGCATTTTGAGCGAACGAATTTCCCATCGCGAGCACGACTTCCGCCTCCTGAAAATACGTATTAGCCGCCTTGTCACCCGATGTTCCATACATGCCTAAACACAATGGATGATTCTCCGGCAATAATCCTTTGGCATCCATTGTCTGGACAAACGGTATTTGATACCTTTCTATTAATTGGAGCAATTCGCCGGATGCCTCACTACGCACGCAACCATAACCAATCATCGCCAGCACTTTCTTATTCTTACTGATTGCATCAGCCAATGCATCCGCCGCTTTTTGCAGAGCTTCTTCCGTTGCCTTAACCGCTTTTACACGGATGTTAATCGGGCGGAAATTGGTTACTTCTGCCGTAGTCACATCTTTCGGTATATGGATATGCACCGGTCCCGGACGCCCGTCGAATGCTGTATTTATAGCGTCTTCCAAAATATCACACGTATCTTCTGCCCGCTCCAATACATACGATTTTTTGGTCGTAGCCGAAAACATCACCTGCGAATCAGGCGTACGGCTCAATCCTGTAGATTCGTTCAACGCACCTTTTCCCCGTTGTCCCATTGAAGTATATCCTGTTATAGCCAATATGGGCAACGAATCGGATAATGCTACCGCCATGCCTGAGAACAAATTAAACGCACCCGGACCTCCCGTCGCAAAGCACACACCCAAATTATTCGGGTTAAACATAGTGTAGCCACATGCCATGAACGACGCCGCCTGCTCATTGCGGATAATAACGGTCTTTATTTTTTTCGAATCGCGCAGAGCCAACAACATAGAGGCGTTTACCTGTCCGCTCCCTCCAAATACATAGCTCACGCCGATATCTTCCAGTGCTTTTACGATGGTTTGGTTTACATCCATAATAAATCCTTTTTAATGTTAGTTTTACTTCTGTTTATCAGCCCACTCATCCTCGTTAAACTTTGCTTTCGCACTTTTAGGAGGATTCTCAGAAAATAATTTTCCGCCTGTAGCTGCCTCGTTCAAACCGTATCCGTTAAAAAAAAGATAAATACGGTCTTTAGGCACTCCGCTTACTTCGGAAAAGGTAGAGATGAACTTATCGGCTACAATCTTCTTTTGCTCGTCGGTCATCTCAATGCTATGAATTATTATTGCCGGCATTTTGCTTTTTGATTAAAAAAGGAATAAGTCATGTGCGGAATTAACCCCACACATGACTCTCCTTATAATTATTATTTAAGAGAATTCAACACTTTCACAATCATATCACCGTATGCGATAGATGATTCTACCGAAGTACCGGTAATAAACGGATGATCGTAATAAACTTGCGGGTCTTCACGACTTGCATTGATACGTGCTATACAAGCGCCGTTAGGACCTACTGCGTCACGAACCAAATCTTCGATAGGCCACAAGAATCCCGGAGTAATCACATTCGTACCGCAGTTATCAGGAGTTGCACCATACAATTCGTATGACATAGCCATACCCGGACCATAGAAATCCCATGCACGAGGATGAGCACAAATCTTCTTGCCATACACAATCGACTTATAATCATTTTCCGGGTCGCGGAGGAATACCAATGTAGAAACGGCATAGCACAATGCAGCCACAATCTTACCGCTCTTATAAGCATCCATAATCAGCTTATGCAATTCCCAGCAATTACACATATCCAACATAGCACCCGGACCGCCAGTCAAAGCAATCGCATCATAATCAGCCATGTTTACTTCTGAGAATTTCAACGGATGTGCCCATTCTTCACCATCTACCAATTCCTTGCAGCGGTCGCAAACTTCTTTCGGATTAGTCTTGATATTCTGTACACCGTCTACAAAATCAGGGTCTACACTGATTTGGAAAGGAAGCGGCTTCTTTCCTTGCGGAGTAGCCAAAGTCACTTCAAAACCTGCTTTCTTACATGCATCCCACGGAGCCTGCAATTCCTCACCCCATGAACCATAATTCGTTGCAATAATTAAAACTTTCTTTGCCATAATCTCAATAGGTATTTAAAATTAAACATACAGGGGAAAAACCTGCTTTTTTAACACTCTTACTTTGTAATAACCAATTTATCCGCATTCAACACCTGGAAGGTATCGCCACGTTGCATCGCCTCGTCACGCTGATAAACCAAACTTTCAGCTTTTACATCCGACACGGCATTATCTCCCGTCAGTGTCAAACGAGTATGCGCGAAATCAAAGATTCCGCTATTGCAGACAAACAAATCTTTCGTTTCTGTAAAATTCCGGGCTTCCGTATGCCATTCGCCTATCTCTACATGATACGGAAAATCTTTTGCCGACTGAGCGTTTACGCCCACTTCCGCTACCAGAAAATCATAGGGACCCGACTTTGACACCGTAATCGAGCCGGTATTTTCCATGCGATGAATATGTTCTTCCTTGCCTACCATCTCGCTATAGATACCGAACGCAACCGCCTTCGGAGTAGAAGCCTCGCTTCCTTCCAAATGAATCTTCACCGTACCCTTATTGACCAAAGGAGGAACAAACTGGGTATTCGGCAATGAATGTTCATAAAAAGCACATGCCAAAGGATAAGATTGGTACAAGAACGACACCTTATTAACAATGAAATGCGCACGCGAAACAATATCAATATCTCCGGCATTAATCAAATGCGTATTGGCAAAACGGGCTATCGTCATGATTCTTCCTGTCGAATTGATTCGGATAGAACCATAATTGGCAATCGTTCCGCCAATACCTGTTGTAGCCAACACACGGACGGTAGAAGCCTTCTCGACATCCACATTGATTTTCCCGTTATTGATGATGGTCACATTATTGACCGGAAGAGCGATGACACGAGTCTGTGTATCGAATGAACCGTTACCCAACAATTCGATAGTCCCATTATTGATAACCGTCGAATTCTCACCCGCCAACAACGTTTCTCCATATACAGCCGTTTCCAAATCCTTCTCCTGATCGAAATAAATCCGGATAATTCCCTCGTTGATAATGGTCGAATCCTTACCGGCAGCCATGGCAAAACATTTCACGAAACGATATGTTCCGTTCGGGTCATCAGGCGTAGCTTTTACTTGCGCCTTATAAGCGTCAACAATGTCATGCATATGTATCTCGATGACGCCTTCATTTATCAAAGTCGCATTCGAAGCCAAACGCTGCTGTCCCGGATTTTCTTCATCATCCATCAATGCCGCCAAAGCATACAGAACAATATTACGCCCCTTAAGCACTTTACCGGCGGCAATCGCCTGCTCAGTAATATCCGCTACATTACCTGCCTCTGGCTTAGTGATAACCAGATGTTCACGGTTGACATAATACCCTGCGCTCCCTACACGAACACTTTTTTCTACTATATTTTCCATATTCTATTTTCTGTTTTATTTGTCAGACAAAGACACTTGATTATTTTCTTTATCCCATGTCAGATTAACATTACTTTCATCAGCTGCTTTTATGTCAAAGTTTTCATATCCGGAATATTCATAACGGAACATCGTTTTTCCTCCATTATAAAGCAATGCTTCCGGAGCTACACTGTAAGAAGTTCCGTCCACATAATCTTCTCCTTTCTTCAGCAGCAATTCTCCTCCGCCAAAATCCATATTGACACCTTGACCGTAAAACAAATCCCGAGTTTGGGAAAAATCGCGTAACGTCGTATTCCAACGTCCCAGCTTAATGCAGCAAGCTGCTTCTCTTACCGCAGGACGAGTAATGAATCCAGCCTCTGCCATTCTGAAATCTACCGGACCGCTTTGCGACACTTCGATGCTTCCATCATTGATGACATTCACCTGCAAATCTTCCCCTCCGGCACCCATCAAGTCACAATACATGCCATAACCTTGACTTACCGAATTAGAGCGTTCACTTCCTTCAATGGCAATGCTGATACAGCCCCGGTTCACCAAAGAAGGCATCTGCGTACGTCCGCCCGACAAAGGGTCGTACATCGCACAAACGACAGGATTCTCTGCGTTGCCCACAGCGGTATATCCTTCAGGAAGGTCAACCATGGTCAAGTCAACCACACCATTGTTTATCAAATTAGAATCCTCGTAACGGGTCATGCAAAGTATATAACCAGGCAACCGCATCTGCATCGTACCATCGTTTATCACATTCGATTTAGTACCGCCCGTAGTAATCATACGCGCGTCTTCGCATATATCCAATTCTGCGGTCATGACACCGTTATTGAATGCGGAAATGCTATTGCCGAATGTTGCCATACCACGCAAACGGGTAGCTACAGAACCGTTTCCATAAAAATGAATTTCGCCGTTATTAATCATCGATGAGTTTCCGCCTCCGTTCATTCCCATGACATAAATCGTAGAAGTCACAGACGGATCATGGTCAAAATACACATTGATGACCCCTTCATTAATAATCGTACTATTCGTTCCGACAAACATGGCGATCAAACGAAGATAAGTATAAGGACGTTCCGGGTCATCCGGAGTCTGAATCTGGTCCTTATACCGTTCCACTAAGTCTTTGGTATGAATGGTAATGGTTCCCCGATTGATAAGCACTACATCCTCTACCGTATTCAACGTATCCATTGCAAGCATCCCGCCATTATCCGTAAAGTTAATGCCAGCCATAGCGCAACAATTAAGCGTTGTCTCCGTCACACGGCCACTTGTCGTCAGAATAGTGGAAGTCATTTCGAATACCACATCGTCCTCGCTCACCCCCAAGACAATATCTTTCGTATTGACCACCGTAGCACCCGACTCGCCCGTTATCAATATTTCTTCCTCTTCTTCCGGAACGAATGCAGGCTCTTCATCCTCCGAGCAAGACGATATGGCAAACAACAATATGCCCCAAAACCATAATCCAATAAATTTTTTCATCGAGAATCAACTGTTTTGGTCCGATACTCATGCTTATTTATCCCACGGAAAAACCGTCTTGACTGGAGCGAACACATCAATGGCTTCTGTCTCACCGATAGCTACAAAACCATGAGGCACATCTGCGGGAACCAAATAAGCATCACCTTCTTTCAGTTCGTATTCCTTATCGCCAATCGTAAGGCGGAAACCACCCTTGATGACATATCCGAATTGTTCCTGCGGATGCGTATGCATACCTACCACACTTTGGTCAGACATATTCCAGTGCAATACATTCAGATTCTTGCCCATGGCGAAATCTTGACGGATTACACCTTTACCCATATCTACTTTTTCTACTTCTTTGTGATTAATCACCATCTTGTTGTCCATAATTTTCTGCATTTTAATTGTATAACATAAATTCTTACTTACTGATTATACATGTGTCACCCCGATGCAAAGCAACAGGAAGCTGATAAACCAATTCAGATACATCAGGCAGTACACCTCCATCCTCCAATATTAAGTTTAGCTCCGATAAGTCAAAACACGCACTTTGGCACACGAACAAGTCGTGTGTCTGCGAGAAGTCACGGCTGTGCGTTTTCCACGTACCGATTTTCAACTTCACCGGATTGTCTTCTTTCAACTGCATGTTCACGCCCAATTCTCCCGTTACATAATTCACAGGCCCTTCTTGAGTTACTTCCACTATCCCTTCATTGGAAACGAAACGAACCGGAGTTTCCCCATTATCTTTATTTTCCATCTGATAATAAAATCCGAAAGCAATCGCATCAGGACCAGAAGCTTTGCTACCTATCAAATGCACCTTAATCACTCCCCTATTGACTATCGGACTCGGCAATAAAGCACCCGGACGGAAATGCTCATACATACCCGTGGCCATTGGCGGGAAATTAAATAAATAAGGAATCTTCCCTTCAATCAAAGTGGCCAATGAAGTAACATAAATTTCACCGTCATTAAGCATTTGTGTACCTGTCACGCTTCCCATCGTCATCACACGTCCGGCCACACGCACTTCAATACGCCCTTTATTCCAAAGCGAACCATACATACCGGCTGTATGTAACACACGGGTTTGGAAAGCACGTTCCACATCTACCGTAATCAGTCCTTCATTCACCACATGCAAATGGTCGGCTACACCTCCTACACCACGCACCAATGCTTGCCAGGAACCATTGCCATAGAAATGAATTTCGCCTTTATTAACCAACATCGAATCAGCTTCCGCCCACATGGCACAACAATACATCGTAGTCTCGGCATCGGCGTCATGATCCATATAGACATTAATGACACCTTCGTTTATCAATACCGAATTTGCACCTGCAGCCATTGCATACCCACGCAAGGCATCTACCTGATAAGCATCCCCACACCGCTGTGCATTCCGAATATGAGCAGCATACAATTCTTTGAAATGAATGTCAATGACACCTTTATTTATAAGAGTAGCATTCGGAGCCAACATCATATCTCCTGGCGAAGAAGGATCTTCCGTCAATGCCACCAATCCACAAATCACATTATTCTGCAGCTTCCGGCTGACATTGAATTGTGCTCCGGCGGCATAACGGTAAATAAACAGATTCTGTTCCGAGGCATCTTCTATGCTTAAATGAAGTTCATTGACAGCATAAGCTCCTTCTCCAACTATCATCGCCTGAGGTGATACGATATTTTGTTTCATATCCGATTCCTGTTTTATTCAATTCATAAAATTATTTTTAGCAATAAGCCCACATTACTCAAATGCATTTCAAAACTAGCACAAATCAAAAACTTAACCAATCTCCGACTTCTATATCTTATATCAAAAAGTCCGGAAAGATGTATCAAAAGCCTATTAGCACAGTATCAAAATATCCTAAATGAATATCAAAAAGTCTATTTACCACTACTTGCCAGTGATTTACAACAGCCGGCAACATGCAATATATAATGCATCACTTTTTCAGATTACATTTTAAACCTATTTTGTCTGAACACAAAATTCACCCATTAAATAAGAAATAAAATGTATCTTATGGGCGTAAATATACTTATTATTTTATCAAAATGCAATCTTTTTAATGTATATTCATCATATTAAGAACAAAGTTAGTCAGTACAAGTTAACATGCCCTACAAAGCAGGCTAGAAAAGTTTCATGAAAATCACCACTATGTCTCACGAAAATCACATCAGGCAAGCAATAAACTGATTATCAAAAGATCTCTCCTTTCAGAAACTGTTTTGAATTAATCAAAGAATCAAAACAGTTAAAGTTGCTGATTGGTCATATTATCAATCCAAACGGTATCTTTTTATAGTTTCCATCTCAAAACCGTACGTTCTCCAATTGAAAACCGTACGTTCTCGATATGAAAACCGTACGGTTTCCATATGGAGAACGTAAAAAGAAGACAGTTTGAAACAGATACTGAACCTTTCAATCATACATTGATTTGTATCTGCCAAACAAACATAGGAACTTATTTTTCCTCGTCCAACGAAAGTTCTCTGCTTCTAAATTCAGAAGGCTTCATGCCATACCGCTTATGGAACTGGATATTAAAAGCCCCTTTAGACATTTGAGCTTCTTTGGCGATTGCATCCAACGTCCACTGTGGTTGCTCACGCATTAAGCGGACAGCATAATCAAGGCGGCAATTTTGTATGTACTGGGAAAAGCTTCAACAGGCAAACACCTTAAACAAAACCGCAAACTTATTGGCTGGGACATGAATCTCTTTCAACAATTCCTTCTTGTTAAATCCCGGACACAGATACAGCCGACGGCTCATGATTTCATAACTCACACGATCGTATAATGCACGGTCTCTTTCCCTTTACTCACTCCGGAATATACGGCACCACTTCCAGACGCGCCTCCGGATATTTCTCCTTCAGCAAATGCCGGATATACTCCTCCGTGTCTTGGCGAATCAGTGCATCATCTTCTTCGGGGAAAAGGTTATAAACCAGCGTATGCAGACGGATACCCCGCCGGTCTGCCGCCTCCAGGCTCAGCAACAAATGGTTGATGCTCCCCAGCCTGCCCGAGGTAACAAACACCAACGGATAATGATGCCGGGCAATGTAATCAATGGTCAGCAAATCGCGGGTCAAGGGCACCATCAGCCCTCCCGCTCCTTCCAGCAACACGGCGTCATAGCGTCCGCTCAGCGTTTGCGTAGCCCGCTCTATCTTATCGAAATCAATCGGGCGGCGGTCTATCTCCGCCGCCAAGTGCGGCGAACAGGGATAACTGAATATCTCGGGCATCGTCAGCCGCTCGTCGTCTTCGCGGAGCCAGCCCGTGCCCATCAGCCGGCGGTGCAGCGCGATGTCTTCCGATACGTCTTCATTACCCGTCTGTACAAGCTTTTGCGTAATGGTGCGGATGCCTGCTTCGTTCCACTTCCGCGCCAGATAACCCGTGGCATAACTCTTGCCGATATTGGTGTCAATGCCACTTACAAAATACACATTGTCTTTCATCTTTCGTTCTTTTAGTTCATTTTACATACTATATAAATGGGATGATACGTCAGCGTAACACCTCCGTCGGGAGCGGCATAACGTCCGGCATAACGCATACTGAAGTCTGCCAGCTTCTTCCGTGTCCAATGGCAGGGACGGATGCCTGTCACACCCGTATCTTTCAGGTGCCTCAGCACGTCCAGCGGAGTCGGGAAAGAAAGCTGCACACATGCTTCTGAAGCATGGACGATGTGATATGCCTCGGATAGTGCCACCTTCAGTTCGTCCAACGGACGGTAAGGAAGCCCGGCATCCGTCAGCGCACGGATTTCTTCGGCATTGTGTGGACCGAAGGTGCTAAAGGCAAGATAACCACGGCCGGACAACAGCTTGCGGCATCCCAACAAGAAACGTTCGGGCGCATCGAACCACTGCAACGCCGAGCACGACACAATCAAATCCTGGCCGGAAGGGAAATCAAGCGCCTCGGCATCCTTTGCCACAAAACTTACCTGCCCGCCCAGCAAGTCGGCGAAATAAGGTTCCACTTCAGGACAAAGGTCGTTCAGCACCAGCCGCTCCGGACACCAACGGTGCAAATAGGCACGGGTGAACAATCCGGTTCCGCACCCGATTTCGAGTACCCGGCGATGCGAGTCCGGCGACACATACCGCCCTATCAGGTCTGCCATACGCAAAGCAATGTCGCGTTGCACAAATGCCTGACGCGGATAACTGCCCGAAGCCTTGGCAAAACGATGACGGATCAGTGCCTTGTCCATACAGCCTCCTCTCCCGAAAGCAGGCGGTCGAACAATGCGCCGCCGTAATGCGCCACGTCTTTTTCAATGACCGCAGTCCCCCTCCACGCCTCGCGCTGGTTGGCAGGAGGAAAGATTTTATCGCCCGTCCCGACGATTGCCTTGTCCCATACGAAAGGAGCGGACGGACGGCGCACGTACTGCTCTAACGCCTGCAGCTCTTCGTGCAGTTCCGGTACCGGACGGTAAGGCGCGTGCGACAGAAATTCTTTCACCTGCTCCGCCGTCCCGCAAATGCGCCGGCGGAAACGTACCAACGCCGCATCCGAAAAATTCTCCAGCGTAGCGCGGAAGATAGCTTCGGGGATTCCCTTCCGGTCATCTATCGGGAAGGGCGTACCGCCTATGGCAAGCCTCATCTGCCACGGATAATCCTTGCCTGTCAAGACTTGTCCGGCAACCCACACGCCCATCGACCAAGCCAGCAGGCGGATTTCGCGATAACCGTCCAGCAGCGAATAGTCGAAATCCAACGTGCGGTAATCGAAACACAACAGATAATCGTACCCGTCTTCCACCGGACGGCTGAACAGGTGTTCGTCACTTCCCCACCCTGCAAAGAAAAGCAGCAGCCGGGGATTGTTTTCTTTCTTTATAAATCGTTGTTCCATATTGTTTTTATAAATATCCGCATTTCACCCAATGAGCTGTAGGGGCGTATCGCATACGCCCTGAAAGCATACGTGTGGATAGGTTGACGCATTCGGGCGTATGCGATACGCCCCTACATGGGATGATTGCGGATATTCATTTTGTTTTTTCACAAACCATTTTGTTACATTCTAATGGGAATCCGTCCTGCATTGTGCAGCAAGCTTTCCGGCGTGACATATATATTTAAGTCCCCCCTTCGGAGGGAATTGAGGGGGCTTCAATGGCTTCTACCAACCGTTCCACCTCTGCTTCGGGCAATGCCGCCGTGAGCGACAGGCGCAGGCGTGAGGTGCCTTCGGGAACCGTGGGCGGACGGACGGGGAGGACATAAAACCCGTTCCGTTGCATCTCCGCCGCCTTGAGGACAGTCTTTTCGCTCTCACCCACCACCAACGGAACAATGTGGCTCTCCGAAAGACAAGGATAACCCGCCCGGCGGACTGCTCCGCGCACCTTCTCCGCCATCGAAGCCAGCCGGATGCGACGGTCTTCCCACCCGTCCAGCCGCGAAAAAACGAATTTGGTCCACGCCACGTTGAGCGGCGGAAGCGCCGTGGTAAAGATAAGCGTCCGCATCCGGTTGACCAAATAATCGTGCATCAAACGGCTGCACACTACGTATGCCCCAACCGAAGCCAGCGCCTTGCCGAACGTGCCGCACAAGAAATCAATGTCCGCCAGACAGCCCTGCTCTTCGGCTATGCCCAGCCCCCGTTTTCCCCGCACGCCGACGGCATGTGCCTCATCGACATAAAGCATCACATTCGGATAAGCCTTCTTCAGTTCCGCCAGTGCGGCAAGCGGAGCCACATCGCCATCCATGCTGAACACGCTTTCGGTCACGATGATAAGCCTATCGAAAGCGGCATGATGTTTCTCCACCAGGCTCTGCAACTGCCTGTAATCCTGATGGCGGTAGCGGATGCACCGCGCCGCCGACAAGCGGATGCCGTCTATCAGGCTGGCGTGCACCAGCTTGTCGGCAAGTATCAGCGTATGCCCATCCGCCACAGCGGGCAGGATGCCCATGTTCAGGTGATAACCGCTGCTGAACGTCAAGGCACTTTCACGCCCGAACCGTCCGGCAAGCAATGCTTCCAATTCGCGGTGCACCGCAAAATTGCCCGTCAGCAGACGGGAAGAGGAAGCCGAAAGCAGGCGGTCTCTCTCCGGCACACTGCGGAGAAACTCCTTCTGCAAGTCTCTGTCGGAAGCCAGCCCCAAATAATCGTTCGACGCAACGTTCAGCATCCGCCGTCCGTCTTGCCCAATCCATACCCCGTCGTGTTCCGCTTCGGGCAAGGTGCGCAGGTTGCCTTCCCGCGCCAATGCGTGTAAAGTCTGTTCTTCTTTCATATTGCTTTGTTTTTTCACCACAGATTACACAGATTAATTAAATAAAAAATTTTTATTAATCTGTGTAATCTGTGGTGAATTATATCTCGCCCACTATCTTCACCAGCCCCGAAGTGAGCTTCGTCAGTTCATCGGGACGGATGACAAACGGCGGCATTATATAAACCAATTTACCGAAAGGACGAACCCAGATGCCTTCCTCCACAAAGCGTCGTTGCATCCATGCCATGTCCACCTCCCGCTTCGTTTCAATCACTCCGATGGCTCCCAAGACCCGCACATCCGCCACTTGCGGAAGCATACGGGCAGGCTCCAGCTCCCTGCGCAGTTGCGCCTCGATGCGCTCCACTTTCTCCTGCCAGCCATACGACAACAACAGGTCAATCGAAGCGCACGCCACCGAGCAAGCCAACGGATTGCCCATAAACGTAGGACCGTGCATAAACACACGAGGCTCGCACGATGAAATGCCTTCCGCCACTTTTGCATTGGCAAGCACCGCCGAGAATGTCATATACCCTCCGGTCAGCGCCTTTCCGATGCACATAATGTCCGGCTCTACACCGGCATGTTCCCAGGCGAACAGCTTTCCGGTACGCCCGAAACCGGTGGCTATCTCGTCGAAAAGCAACAGGACACCGTATTCACGGCACAGCTTCGCCGCCTCGCGCAGGTATTGCGGATGATAGAAACGCATGCCGCCCGCACCCTGTACGATGGGTTCCAGTATCAGTCCTGCCAGTTCTTCGTGATGCTTTTCCATAATCTCCCGCAACGGAAGGATATCGCTTTCGTCCCACTCGCCTCCGAAACGGCTTTCGGGAGCCGGCGCGAACCAGCGTACCGGCAATGCCGGACCAAACAGGCTGTGCATCCCCGTCACCGGGTCGCACACCGACATGGCATTCCACGTATCTCCATGATATCCCGAACGGATGGTCACAAAATTACTCTTTCCGGGATGTCCCATCGCATATTGGTATTGCACCGCCATTTTCAGCGCAACCTCTACAGCCACCGAACCGCTGTCGGCATAAAAGATGTGCCGCATCGAGGGCGGGACTATCTGCAACAGCTTCTTGCCTAAGGCAATGGCTGGCTCATGAGTCAGTCCGCCGAACATTACGTGTGCCATATCTTTCAATTGCCTTTCGATAGCCTCGTTCAGTTCGGGACGGTTGTATCCGTGCACGGCGCACCACCACGAAGACATGCCGTCTATCAGCCGAGTACCGTCCGCCAATGTTATCACGCACCCTTCCGCCCGTTTTACCTTGTACGTAGGCAACGGGTCGACCGCCGATGTGTAAGGATGCCACAAATGGTCGCGGTCGAACTTATCAACAAGTTTATCAACATTCATAACCTGCATTTTTTATCCGTTCTACATCTTCTTGTACCTTCGAACCCAGCGTGGTAAGCAAATCGCCCACAATCGCCGAATTAATCCCGGCATACAACGCACGGCGCACGCATGCCTCACTTAACCTTGAACGCCCTCCGGCAAAGCGCAGATAAGCTTCGGGATTTACCAGCCGGAACATTGCCACCGTGCGCAATACCTCTTCCTTCGATAAAGGAGCGACTTTTTCCAACGGCGTCCCTTTTATCGGCTGCAACAGGTTAAGTGGAATAGACTGTATATCCAACCCGTGCAACGTAAAAGCCAATTCCACCCGATGACGCATCGTCTCGCCCATCCCGATGATGCCTCCGCTGCACACTTCCATCCCTATGCGGCGCGCCGCCCGGATGGTCTCTATTTTCTCTGCCTGCGTATGGGTGGTGCAGAGATTCCCGAAATAAGAAGGCGCCGTCTCCAGGTTGCAATGATAACGGGTAACGCCCGCCTCATGTAAGGCACGCAACTGAGCCTCATCGGCAAGCCCCAACGAAGCGCATAAATGTATCCCACTATGCATACGCAAATAAGCGAAACGCTCGCACAAAACCTTTATCTCCTTATCCGAAGGACGCTTGCCGCTGGTCACCAGCGAGAAACGGTTCACGCCTTGCGCTTCATTCAACCGGGCATGACGAAGGCATTCTTCTTCCGACACCAGACCATATACCTGCACGCCCGTATCATAATACGCAGACTGGGCACACCATTTGCAATTCTCCGGACACCGTCCCGATTTCGCATTGATAATGGAACACATATCAAACTTCTGCGAGGCACACCTCACCGTAATCCGATGTGCCGCCTCACACAACACGCCCAACGGGGTTTCTTCGGCAACCCTCAGCACCTCATCGGGCTGAAGCGGCTTCCCTTCGTAAACAGCTTTCTCAATTCTTTCTATCATTTGAGCTTATAAGTCTTTAGGTTGAAACGCAGATTAGCGCAGATTAGCGCAGATTTTCGCAAATAAAAAATAATTATATCTGCGCTAATCTGCGTTTCAAAAAACATTAAAAGCGGAATGAGAGAAACCCGCTTGCGAGCCTTTCCCATTCCGCTTCCTATATTATATAAAGGTATATAACGCTCCGGACAAACAACAGATTTACCCGAAACCGATACCACTCTCTGCATCAAGAACAGAAGCAATACGGCATTCACTACCTGAGATGCGGACACTAAGATTCCTCCGCCCCCGTCATCTACAGCATCTTCCGCCATTCTCTCGTCAACGGACGTTCTCTGTTCCCGGTTCTCAGAAAAAGATTTGTTCTTGCTCAATGCCGCATCGGCAATGCTCCGGCATACATGCCCGATTGTCACAACAATGCGCAGACTCACGAACACGGCATACCCTTTCCGGCTCCACCGACGGAACCGGATACTGCCTGCCTTATGTGAACAAACCTTCTTCATGTTTTTACGTTCACCACAGATTACACAGATTAATTAAATTATTATTCTTAAATTTCATCTAATTAATCTGTGTAATCTGTGGTGAAAAACAAATATCAATATTCCACTTTAATATTCCGTTTCATTTCGTCTTCCACTACAGCCATCATGCCTTCTACCTGTGCCAAAGCCAACATACGGCCGTGGAACGAATAACCGGCATTGTAGCCTTTGTCTTCATCGCCCAACATCGTGCGCCCATGATCTACACGCATCGGAAGCCCCGGCTTTATTTGTTCGAAAATACGAATCAAGTCGATTACATGACCACGACCTTCCAAGTGCGAACTTTCGATAAAATTGCCGCCCGGCATAGCCGCCGTACTGCGCAGATGTACAAAATGCGTACGCGAAGCAAACTTCTTCGCCAATTCACGCGTATCGTTATGCTCGCCTGCGCTGAGCGAACCGGCACAGAAAGTCAAGCCATTGTGCGGATTGTCTACAGCATTCAAGAACCAAGCAATATCCTCTTCATTGGTCACAATACGTGGCAAGCCCAGAATCTGGAAAGGAGGGTCATCGGGATGCACACACATATTCACTCCGTATTCTTCGCATACCGGCATAATGGCAGCCAGAAAATAACGCATGTTCTCACGCAACGCAGCACGGTCGATTCCGTCATACAAAGCCAACAGGTTGCGGAAAATAGCCACCGGATTCTTGTCGCCTTCCTTGATATTTCCGTTTACGAATCCCTGTGTCTTCACGATAATCGAATCAATCAGTTCGTCTTTCTCGGCTTCGGTAATCACTTTGTCCAGTTCAGCCACCTTGCGCAGTTCTTCTTCCGTATAGTCCGCCTCGGCACCTTTGCGTTTCAGAATCATCGTATCGAAATAAGCGAAACGTACGCGGTCGAAATACAACGAACTGGAACCGTCTGCCCACGGATGCTGCAAGTCGGTACGCACCCAGTCGATGACCGGCATAAAATTATAACATACCGTCTTTACACCGCATTTGCCCAGATTGGCAAGGCTCACCTTATAGTTTTCAATCAGTTGGTCGCGTTCCGGACCGGCATATTTGATAGCCTCGCACACCGGCAAGCTTTCCACTACCGACCATCTCAACCCGTACGATTCGATGTACGACTTCAAGTCATTAATAGCCTCCTCGGTCCATATATCACCGTTGGGCACTTCATGAAGTGCTGTCACAATACCTTCTACGCCGATTTGGCGCAACATGGGAAGCGTAATCTTATCTTTCTTCCCAAACCATCTCCAAGTTTTTTCCATCATATATACGAGTTCTTGAGTTTTTAAGTTCGTAAGTTTTATCAGTTCTTTGAAAAAAAACAGCGAAAGTTATCAAGAATATTCCAAATTGACAAATTTCTGAAGTAATATTTAAAAAGTATCAGCCTGTGCTTCTGTTTATGCATACAGGCATTGTCTGTTTCATACAGGATAAATGAGCTTTACCAATATAATTTGACCACCCTTGTGTTGTGCCGCGAGAATATATATACATTGGCAATTGCAGATACATGAACTGCTATTGAAACCTATCTTCGTTCTGCAATCATACTGGCTAAAAGAAAACCTTCACTGACGAGCCGGGCCAATACCGGGAATGTAGCTTAACAAAAAAAATCAGGATGTCAAACAAGAAACATTCATTATAAATTAAGTTTTCCAATAAATAGCGATACAAGCCACTAAATCGGCATTTTTATTTTCAGAAGTTATTCAATTTAGACAACCTCAGCAAAAGTACATTTTGAAAAATGTGCCAAATCACTACCTTTGCAAATGTTTTTCTTATGGTAACAAAAAAGTTTCAATAGGGAATGCCGCGCACATCGGCAACAGTACCCGCTGCTGTGATTTCCAAAACTCGGGACATGCAAATGCAGCCACTGCCTCGAACAGGTGGGAAGGCGTCTGCAGAGAGGAATCAGTCAGAAGACCTGCCATGGAAAAACAGAATTTATGTTTCACTTAAAAACACAAGACGTATGAATACTGCAGACATTTGCATTATCAAACGGGACGGAAAGCGGGAAGACTTTTCGGCATCCAAAATCTCGAATGCCATCGGGAAAGCATTCCAAGCTACAGGCTTGGAACGCCAAGAAGCATTGATTGATGAAATCACCCAGCGGGTCATTTCCCATTTCGAACATCTAACATTAAATGTAGAGGAAATCCAAGACCTCGTAGAAAACGAACTGATGAAAGTGCAGCCCGAAGTAGCGAAGAAATACATCATCTACCGCCAGTGGCGCAATACCGAACGCGAGCGCAAGACACAGATGAAACACATCATGGACGGCATCGTGGCAATAGACAAGAACGACGTGAACCTGAGCAACGCCAACATGTCGAGCCATACACCTGCCGGACAGATGATGACCTTCGCCTCGGAAGTCACCAAAGACTACACGTATAAATACCTGCTGCCCAAACCATATGCCGAAGCGCACCGCATGGGGGATATCCATATTCATGACCTGGATTATTATCCCACCAAAACCACCACGTGTATCCAATATGACTTGGATGACCTGTTCGAACGGGGATTCCATACCAAGAACGGAAGCATCCGCACGCCCCAGTCTATCCAAAGCTATGCCACACTGGCTACCATTATCTTCCAGACCAACCAGAACGAGCAGCACGGAGGGCAAGCGATTCCGGCATTCGACTTCTTCATGGCAAAAGGCGTATTGAAAAGCTATCAGAAAGCGATTGTAACGGACATTGCTTTCTATGTGGAAATGAAAGGTACGCCGATAGACGAAAAAGCCCTGACGGAACACGTACGCAAACACCTGACTTCGATAGAACCGGACACAAAAGCCCAAAAGGCTTTCCTTACAGCACTGGCAAACGAAGGCTGCTTCCTCACCGAAGAAGAATCGGCGCACATCCTGCACTCCGCCCACAAGCAAGTGCGGAAAGACACGCATCAGGCTATGGAAGGATTTATCCACAACCTGAACACCATGCACTCGCGAGGCGGGAACCAAGTGGTATTCAGTTCCATCAATTACGGGACGGACACTTCTCCCGAAGGACGGATGGTCATCGAAGAACTGCTCCAAGCCACCGTTGAAGGACTGGGCACGCAAGGCGAAGTGCCGGTATTCCCCATCCAGATATTCAAGATAAAAGACGGGGTATCCTACTCGGATGCCGATTATCAGAAAGCAATGACCGACTTTGAAGCAGCACTGAACGGCGGAATGACTTTCGAGGCACCCAACTTTGACTTGTTCCTGAAAGCATGCCGCACTACGGCGAAAGCCCTTTTCCCGAACTTCATGTTCTTAGACACCCCGTTCAACCAAAACGAGAAATGGAATCCGAACGACCCGAAGCGGTACCGCTACGAGCTTGCCACCATGGGATGCCGCACCCGTGTATTCGAAAACCTGAACGGCGAAAAGACCAGTCTGGGACGGGGAAACCTTTCGTTTACCACAATGAACCTGCCCCGCCTTGCCATCGAAGCACGCCGGGAAGCAGAGCGCACATCGGGAAGCCAAAGCCAGGAGGCCATCGAACAACACGCCAAAGAGCTGTTCCTGCAATCGGTGCACCGCATGTCGGAATTTATCGGAGAACAACTGTATGTCCGCTACCAATACCAGCGGACCGCCCTTGCCCGCCAGTTCCCGTTCATGATGAGCAACGATGTATGGAAAGGAGGAGGCAAACTGAATCCGAACGATGAAGTGGGCGACGTATTGAAACAAGGCACGTTGGGCATCGGCTTTATCGGCGGACACAATGCCATGACCGCACTTTACGGCACAGGGCACGGGCATAACCGCAAAGCATGGAACACCTTATACGAGGCAATAGAGGAAATGAACCGGGTAGCAGACGAATTCAAACAGAAATATGGACTGAACTACTCGATACTCGCCACGCCTGCCGAAGGGCTTTCCGGACGTTTCACCCGTATCGACCGCAAGAAATACGGCATTATTCCCGGTGTGACAGACCGTGATTATTACGTCAACTCGTTCCACGTAGACGTGAAAGAACCCATCAGCATCGTTGAGAAAATCAAATGCGAGTCACCGTTTCACGCCTTGACACGGGGTGGACACATCACGTATGTGGAACTGGACGGCGAAGCGCAAAAGAATGTGCGCGCCATTGCCAAGATTGTCAAAGTGATGCACGATGAAGGCATCGGCTACGGTTCTATCAACCATCCGGTAGACACATGCCATAACTGCGGATACCGAGGTGTAATCTACGACAAATGCCCCATCTGCAACAGCGAGAACATCCTCCGCATGCGCCGCATCACAGGTTATCTGACCGGGGACTTAAACAGTTGGAATTCTGCCAAACGTGCCGAAGAACGCGACCGTGTAAAACATCATTAAAAAAGTGCTCCATTACCTCTACACATATCCCGAAACCATTGTCGACGGTGAAGGCATCCGCTTTTCCATCTACCTTGCCGGATGCAGCCACCGTTGCAAAGGATGCCACAATCCTGAATCGTGGAATCCGTCAGCTGGGTTTCCTTTGACAGAAACGGCAATCAAAACAATGATTGACCAGATTAACGCCAATCCGCTGCTGGACGGCATCACATTCTCTGGAGGAGACCCTTTCTACAATCCCAAAGAATTTCTGCCGGTTATCCGGAAATTCCATGAATATACCAAACTAAATATCTGGTGTTACACCGGATACACCTACGAAACATTACTTGCCGACCCTCTCCGCCGACCAATCCTCGACTATATCGACGTATTGGTAGACGGGAAATTCGAACAGGCATTATATTCTCCCTATCTGGAATTCCGCGGCAGCAGTAACCAACGTATCTTAAAACTGAAAGATAAATTTAACATTTCACCCTAAAAAGCAACATTGAAGTTACGTTTTCATCAGGTTCATTCATCAAGGATAAATCTATCATTTCAGCTATAAAAAACAATCGTTATCGCGCACACTATTGCCGTTTCCGTACACGAATATGCTATTTACGGCATATCAGAATAAATACGAGATGATTTACATCAAGAAATATTGCATTTTTTATAATAAATCCTTTCTGTCTATTGCAGAAACACAAAAAAGCTATACCTTTGCATCGTGGTTGTGAAACCAATAAGCATTAACTAATAGGTATTAGATGACATATACAAAAACTAAAGGTATTAGATTAAGGTAAACAATTCAAAGCAAAAAGGTATTAGATTTAAGGTATTAGATGTTTTTGTTTTTTAGGTATTAGTAATAAGGTAAGTTTTCAGGAATTAGATTCAATAGGAATTAGATGAATTGCTTTGAGGTAAAAAGAGAAAGAAAGGATAACAGAAACACAAACAACTGAATGATGATGAAACAAGAACCCTATTATGGGGGTTCTTTCGGAAGTCGGCGGTATTCATAAAAAGATGAATATCGTTTTTTTTGTGTCTATTTCCGCCATACACCTGCCAGACAAATCGAGTAGGAGGTAAACACTAATCATAGGTGTTTATCTCCTATTTTCATGTTTACCGACCTCTCACACCACCGTACGTGCCGTTCGGCATACGGCGGTTCCTATTTT
>NZ_NFJA01000024.1:0-43083 GCF_002159615.1 Bacteroides sp. An279 | reverse complement strand
TGACGAAGAACAGGAGCGAAAAGGACCAAAAAATCGCCCAAAGCACACACGAAAACGGATACATCAAGCCAAGAAAAACTTTTTGGAGAAATTCAAAACAGCTTCTTACAAACAATGCAGATATATTGGGATGAGTTTTTGAGGCATTTCCGTTTGTGTGATGAGGAAGATAGCGGGCTATCTCTGACGAAAACAAAAACGGGAAGAACCCCCAAAATCGCCCAAAGCACACACGAAAACGAATACATCAAGCCAAGAAAACTTTTGGAATATTTCAAAACAATTTCTTATTGCCATACAAAGATTATTTTTTCACCCAATCATGGAAACTAAGGAATAGGTTTCTTTGACAGAGAAGGTAAAAAAATGTATCTTTGTAAAAACATCAACCCAACCATTATCAACTTTTTACATAAAATACAATAGAGCAACATGAAACTTCAAAAACTGATTGGCTTGACGGCTGGTTTGTGCCTAAGCAGCATAATTTACGCCTCCGCTCAAACGCAACTGACCGACTATGTAGACCCGCGCATCGGGTCGGAAGGACTGGGACGGGTATTTATCGGTCCGTCTTGCCCTTATGGAATGGTCAAACCTTCGCCCGACTGCACTCCTTCACCCAATAGCGGCTGGCTGCCCATGCCCGAACGGGTGGACGGATTCTCGCAAGTACACGTAAGCGGAACCGGAGGAGGTCCCAAGTATGGGAATATTTTAGTGACGCCTTTCTGCAACGGAATGGACCAAACCCAACACTTGGATTATCGGGCTTACGAAAACATCCGGCTGGGATATTACGATACCCGATTTAAGCAGAGCGGCATCCGTACGGAAATCACCACTACGGAGCGGGCTTCGTTCTACCGCTTCACCTATCCCGCTGATTCCTTGAAATCATTGGCTATCGATGCCGGTTTCTTCTTGGGAGAAAGCCCCGTGCCCGATGCACGTGAAGCCCAACAGTTCGTAGGTTCGGAAATAGAAATCCTGTCCGACCATGAAGTAAGCGGCTATACCCGAATCCGGGGAGGCTGGAACAACGGACGCGCCTATACGGTTTACTTTTACGCCGAAACCGACAAGCCTTTCACCCAGTGCCGCACATGGAAAGGAAGCAAGATAACCGACGAACGCTCCCAATTCGATTCGTATGAGAAAACCGGCGCCTTGCTCCGTTTTGCCCAAGGAGACTCGGTGGTGCAACTGAAAATCGGCATCTCTTTCCTGAGCAGCCAACGTGCCAAGCACAATGCCCATACCTACATTCCCCACTGGTCTTTCGAGAAAGTGCATAACGGCCTGCTGGCACAATGGGAAAAGCTGTTCAAGGCGATTGAAATCGCTCCCGAAACTCCTGAATCGCAAAAGCGGATGTTCTATACCGCGCTCTACCACACGATGATTATGCCCGTAGACCGCACCGGAGAGAATCCGCTTTGGAACGACCCTGAGCCTTATTACGATGACTATTACGCCATTTGGGACACTTACCGCACCTCTACCCCACTCATCACACTTATCGACCCGCAACGCGAAACCGACATCGTGCGCTCGCTCATCACCATCTATAAACGGGATGGATACATGCCCGACGCACGAAGCGGAAACGCCAACGGACGTACGCAAGGAGGCTCGAATGCCGAAATCGTCATCGCCGACGCTTTTGTGAAAGGCTTGAAAGGCATCGACTATGAACTGGCACTGAAAGCGATGTTGCAGGATGCTACCGTGCCTCCCGGAGGAAACCAGGAAGCGGAAGGACGGGGCGGACTGGTCCCCTACCTGGAATTAGGCTACATCCCGTATGGCATTCCACGTGCAGGAAACCGCACCGTAGAATATGCGTATTGCGATTATGCCATCGCATTGGTAGCCAAAGGACTGGGAAAAGAAGACCTCTACCGACACTATCTGAAACAATCGGAGAACTGGAAAAACCTGTGGCGGAGCGATTACGAACACGAAGGGGCAAAAGGATTCATCATGCCGCGCGACAAGGAGGGGAACTGGCTCGACCAGATACCTTTCGGTAACTCGAAAGTGCAGAAGCCTACGTACACCTACACACCGGTCACCTTCGAAGGACCGTGGTACACCCCGTGGTGGGACATGTTCTTCTACGAAGCCAGCTCGTGGGAATACTCGCTCAGCATCCCTCACGATGTGCCGGGGCTTATCGCACAATGCGGAGGGAAGGAGAAATTCGAAGAACGCCTCGACATCTTCTTCGACAAAGGCTTTTATAATGTGAACAACGAGCCTTCGTTCCTTACCCCCTGCCTGTATCACTGGATAGGGAAACCCTGGCGGAGCGATGATCGCATCCGCGAAATCATCACCACCCACTTTAACGACTCTCCGATGGGACTTCCCGGAAACGATGATTCGGGAGCGATGTCTTCGTGGCTTGCCTTCCACATGACAGGACTTTATCCCAATGCCGGACAAGACTATTATCTGATACATGCCCCGATGCTGAAAGAAACCACCTTCCATCTGGAAGACGGAAAAGACTTTACCATCCGAGCAGAACGCCTCTCGGACGAGAACCGGTACATCCAGTCGGCGACTTTGAACGGAAAGGATTACCCTTACTCCGCCCTGCGCCATAAAGACCTCGTGGCTGGCGGCAAACTGGTATTGAAGATGGGAAACAAGCCCGGCAAATGGGGAACAGAATTAGGATTATAAACGAATATAGTTGCATCATGAAAAAGATATATCTTCTCTCTTTATTGATTATAGGTGCATGCTGCACCGGAAGTATATGCGCGCAAACCGCCCTGCCTGATACATTACTGTTCGTGTTCAAACTCCACGGACAGACCCGCAAATACGAAATGTCATTCCGCGAAAAGAACTACACGTTGCGCATCGACTGGCGCATCTTGCGGAACCTGCATTGGCAAAAAGGAAGCTACCTGATGGCTCCCGCATCGCAAGAAGCGGGAAACACATTATGCTTCCTCCAGCCCGTAGACAAAGAAAACCGCCTGTTAGGCATAAACGAAACCGCCTACATGCTCTCACGCCAAGCCTACAAGGAACTGAAGACGACTGGGGCATTTCACTATAACCAGACGGTTTACAAGAAAGGAAACAAAAAAGGAGAAGCCTTGGGATGCCCGCTCATCTATTGCATAGACCAAACCGAAGGAGCAGAAATATGGATATTGGATAATGAGTCCCTGCCCTTGGTATGGAAGATGCAGAACAATCCGCTGAACGTAAACTGGCAGGTAGAGCATCCTTCGGCTACATACAAGGACCCGATAGAGGTAGTGGTACACCGGGGCGCCAACCATTTGGCACCCGAAAACACGGTAGCTTCGGCATACGCAGCTTTGGAACACGGTGCCACGTGGATAGAGCTGGATGTACGGAAAAGCAAAGACGGAGTGCTGTATAACCTGCACGACGAGTCCCTCGACCGCACCACCAACGGGCAAGGCGCATTAGCCGATATGAATTCTGACGAAGTGGACAAATTAGACGCAGGAAGTTGGTTTGGAAAAGAATATGCCGGCACACGTATCCCTCGCATCTCGGAAATGCTCGATTCGCTCTACGGAAAAGCAAATGTATTCTTCGATGTGAAACGCGGCACGCCCGTAAAAGACCTCGTAAGACTGGTCCGCCTGAAAGGATTCGCCACGAACAGTTTCTTCTGGTTCGCCGATGAAGGAATGCTGAAAGAGTTTGTCCGCCTTGCTCCGGAAATGAAAATCAAAGTAAATGCGGATGACATCGCCCGCCTGCAATATTGGATGACGGTATGCCGCCCATCGTACGTAGAAATCAATCCCGAACAAATCACACCGGAATTCAAGGCGTTCTGCAAGGCTAACGGCATCCGCATTATGGCAGCTATCCTAAACGCAAATGAAAAAGCCTATCGCACTGCTATAGAGAAAGAGCCAGACTTGGTCAATCTAGACCAGCCTGAACTTTTTCAGAAAGTGCTTGCCGAATAAAAGACGATTTCACTTATACACAAGAAAGAGGCTGTATCAAAATGAAAACTAATTTTTATTTTGATACAGCCTCCTTTTCTATCTAAAAAATCGACCTTTATTTATACTCGTCCCAACTCTTGATGGCAATGTCATCAATGCTCATCGAGCAAAATGCATTGATAAACGCACTTGCCAGACGGGCATTTGTTATCAACGGGATATTCAAGTCAATAGCCGCACGCCGAATCTTGTAACCATTGGTAAGTTCACCTACCGACAAGTCACGCGGAATGTTCACCACCATATCGATTTCTTTCTTGTGAAGCATCTCAAGTGCCTGCGGATGTCCTTCTTCGCTGGGCCAGTACACACGGGTATTCTCAATGCCGTTCTCGGTGAGGAACTTCGAAGTACCGCCAGTAGCATAGAGATTATAGCCTTTCGCTTTCAATGCACGCGATGCCTGAAGCATATCCACCTTCTGCTTGGTGCTACCCGTAGAAAGCAGAATATTCTTTTCAGGGATACGATATCCCACCGAAAGCATCGCTTTCAGGATGGCGCATGAAGTATCATCACCCAAACAACCGACTTCGCCCGTAGATGCCATATCCACGCCCAATACAGGGTCGGCTTTCTGCAAGCGGTTAAACGAGAACTGGCTCGCCTTGATGCCTACATAATCCAGTTCGAAGAGGTTCTTTTCGGGTTTCTCTACCGGAAGACCGAGCATCACCTTAGTGGCAAGTTCAATGAAGTTTATCTTGAGCACCTTGCTCACGAACGGGAACGAACGGGAAGCACGGAGGTTACACTCAATCACCTTGATATCATTGTCGCGGGCAAGGAACTGAATATTGAACGGTCCGGAAATGTTCAGTTCCTTGGCTATCTGACGGGAAATGCGCTTGATACGGCGCACTGTCTCCACATACAGTTTTTGGGGAGGGAACTGAATGGTAGCATCTCCCGAATGTACACCGGCAAACTCGATATGCTCGGAGATGGCATAAACGATAATCTCACCGTTCTGAGCCACGGCATCCATTTCCACTTCCTTGGCATGTTCGATGAACTGGCTCACTACTACCGGATGTTTTTTCGATACATTGGCGGCAAGCTGCAAGAAACGTTCCAGTTCGTCTTGGTTGGAACAAACATTCATAGCTGCTCCTGAAAGTACATACGACGGACGTACCAATACCGGGAAACCGACTTTCTGAATAAAGGCGTTGATATCATCCATCGAAGTCAATGCGCTCCATTCGGGCTGGTCTACACCGATACGGTCGAGCATAGCCGAGAACTTATCGCGGTCTTCAGCATTGTCGATACTCTTGGCAGATGTTCCCAAAATGTTCACTTTTTGTGCATCGAGGCGCATGGCAAGATTGTTTGGAATCTGACCGCCAGTCGAAACAATGATTCCATGCGGATTTTCCAAGTCAAGAATATCCATTACGCGTTCAAATGTCAGTTCATCGAAATAGAGACGGTCGCACATATCATAGTCGGTAGAAACCGTTTCGGGATTATAGTTAATCATTACCGAACGATAACCTTCCTCGCGGATGGTATTCAATGCCTGCACGCCGCACCAGTCAAATTCCACCGATGAACCGATACGGTAAGCTCCCGAACCAAGCACCACAATACTCTTGTGGTCGCCCAGGTAATGCACATCGTTTGCCACACCGCTATACGTCAGATACAGATAGTTGGTCTGTGCAGGATATTCAGCGGCAAGGGTATCAATCTGTTTTACGACCGGAAGTACACCGATGGCTTTACGGTACGCACGCACGGCAAGAATGCCGTCTTCCATCTCACCTTGATAACCGATGGCACGTGCCACCTGAAAATCGGAAAATCCCTGACGTTTGGCTTTATAAAGCAATTCTTTCGGAAGTTCGGAAAGCTGTATATGATTGTTCCCCCATTCGTGCAGTTCTTTGGAAGTCTGCATAATGTTTTCCAGTTTGTAAAGGAACCATTTGTCTATCTTGGTCAGGTCGTGGATTTGGTCAACGGTATAACCGGCACGCATCGCCTTCGAAATAACAAAGATACGCTTGTCGGTAGGTTCGCGCAATGCCTTGTCGATATCGGCAATGACCAGTTCTTTGTTTTCTACAAAACCGTGCATGCCCTGCCCTATCATACGAAGGCCTTTCTGAATCGCTTCCTCAAACGTACGTCCGATAGCCATAACTTCGCCTACCGACTTCATCGAAGAGCCTAACTCACGGTCTACACCGTGGAACTTGCCCAAGTCCCAGCGCGGAATCTTACATACCACATAGTCGAGTGCTGGTTCGAAAAATGCCGATGTGGTCTTGGTCACTGAGTTCTTCAGGTCGAACAGTCCATAGCCCAGTCCCAACTTGGCAGCTACAAATGCCAGCGGATATCCTGTTGCCTTCGATGCCAGTGCAGAGGAACGGCTCAGGCGGGCATTTACCTCAATCACACGATAGTCTTCCGATTCAGGGTCGAAAGCATATTGCACATTACATTCGCCCACGATACCGATGTGACGGATGATACGGATGGCAAGCTCGCGCAGCTTATGGTATTCACTGTTGGTCAGCGTCTGGCTCGGAGCAATGACGATACTTTCACCCGTATGAATGCCCAGCGGGTCGAAGTTTTCCATATTGCAGACCGTGATGCAATTGTCGAACCGGTCACGCACTACCTCGTATTCCACTTCTTTCCATCCTTTCAGGCTCTTTTCCACCAAAACCTGCGGAGAGAAGGAAAATGCTTTTTCCGCCAGCACATTCAGTTCTTCTTCGTTATCGCAAAAGCCTGAACCAAGACCTCCCAAGGCGTATGCTGCACGGATAATAACCGGATAGCCCAAGTCGCGTGCCGCCTGGCGTGCCTGCTCAATATTCTCGCAAGCCTCGCTCTTGATGGTCTTCACGTTGATTTCATCCAGCTTCTTCACAAAGAGTTCGCGGTCTTCCGTATCCATAATGGCCTGTACGGGAGTACCCAATACCTGCACGCCGTATTTCTCGAACACCCCTCCCTGATAGAGAGCGACACCGCAATTCAATGCCGTTTGTCCGCCAAACGAGAGCAACACCCCATCCGGACGTTCCTTATCGATGACTTTCTCCACAAAATAAGGAGTGACAGGAAGGAAATAAATTTTATCAGCCACACCTTCCGAAGTCTGCACCGTAGCGATATTGGGATTGATAAGCACCGTTTCGATACCTTCTTCCTTAAGAGCCTTCAGTGCCTGCGAACCGGAATAATCAAATTCGCCAGCTTCACCGATCTTCAATGCGCCGGAACCCAGCAACAATACTTTCTTTATGTTATCTTTCATTGATATTTCTATAATTAGTTGTTAGTTCTTATTCCTTTTTTGAAACGCAGATTAGCGCAGATTCACGCAGATTAAATTTTTTATTAAAATAATCCGCGGAAATCTGCGTTAATCCGCGTTTTATCCTAAATCTCAGAGCAGTTTCACGAACTCATCGAAAAGGAATTCCGTATCTGTAGGCCCGCTGGCTGCTTCCGGATGAAACTGAGCCGAGAACCAAGGATTGCATTTGTGGCGGATTCCTTCGTTCGAGCCATCGTTCATGTTGATGAAAAGCGGTTCCCAATCGGCTCCCAAGGTATTATTGTCCACCGCATATCCGTGATTCTGCGAAGTGATGAAACAACGCTCCGTCCCTACCATACGTACCGGCTGGTTATGGCTCCGATGACCGTACTTTAACTTATATATTTTTGCACCTCCTGCCTTCGAAAGCAACTGATTACCCATACAGATACCGAAAATGGGAAGTTTTTCGTTCTGCATCGCTTTGCGGATGTTCTGCACAGCCGCATCGCACGTATCAGGGTCGCCCGGTCCGTTGGAAATAAAAAGCCCGTCAAAGTCCAGTCCGTTAAAGTCGTAATCCCAAGGCACACGGATAACCTCCACACCGCGCTTGAGCAGACAACGGATGATATTGGACTTCACCCCACAATCCACCAACACTACCTTCTTGCGCCCGTTACCCTCGTTATAGCGAATCACGTCCTTACACGATACTTTATCCACATAGTTCACTCCGGCGTATTGCGCTTCGGGAACGTTGTCCGGTTCATCATCGAACACAATCTTTCCCATCATCACACCGTGCTCACGCAACACCTTCGTAAGTTCGCGTGTGTCAATGCCTGTGATACCGGGAATCTGCTCACGCTTCAACCAGTCTGCCAAGCTCTCCACAGCATTCCAGTGGCTATACCGCTCGCTATAATCACTCACGATAATCGCCTCAGCATGTATTTTTTCACTCTCCATAAAAGTAGGCAAACCGTTCGCCTCGAATGTGAACGGAGGCACCCCGTAGTTTCCTACCAGCGGATAAGTCAACGTCATCAGCTGACCTGCATACGAAGGGTCTGTCAGGCTTTCCGGATATCCGGTCATCGCCGTATTAAACACCACTTCACCCGCTACCGGCTTCTCATAACCGAACGACTTGCCGTGAAACCGGCTCCCGTCGTCAAGGATTAACGTCACGTTTCTCATTCTAATCTAATTCGTCTTTATTGTTTTGTGTTTTTTTCTTATTCTTAGTATAAAGATAAATTCCTATAGCAACTAAACAAAGGCCTATCAGCAAATTATCCGCTATTATCGCAATACCCATACCTAAAGCTATAAATACAAGCCAAAGATAATTTTTGTCCTTTTGTTCACTCATTGCTTTTTATTATCTTTCTTTCCTTTCAAACCGCAATCAATAGTAATGCCAACGAGTAAGCCTAAGGGCATCCATAAGGCTATGTTATCAAGGCAAACACCGATTGTCACTCCCAGCATCAGCCCTACTGCCAAACCATATCCGGCATCAAATTTCGATTTGTTTTTCTCTTCCATATCACTTTTTCATTTGTTCATCCGACCATTTCTGAAGGCGTTCGTATTCCTCTTTCGTAAGCCGCATAAACGAACCATGCTGAGGATGGGCTACGCCTTCAAGGGTAACGGGCGAATGAAAATTCTGAAGATATTCATCAGCCTGGCAAATGCGGTACCGCTTGGGATTGGATGAATATTCGATATAAGCAACGCGCCACGTAGAATCGCCCACCAGCTGGAATGCCGAGCAGCCTTCGCACTTCTTGTTGCCCTCGAACTTCACATAATCGTTTTCATCCTTTATCTTATAAGGTCCGGTCAGTTTGCCAGATGTAGCGGCAAAGATGCCCGGCGTACCTCCCTCTTTCTTGATAAGCATGTGGTAAAGCCCGTCGGCAGGCACATAGTTGATGTCAGCATCAATGGTAGCATAACCCCAGTCGACCAGCACACGAGGCTTGGTCAATCGGGTGAACGAAGCATCGGCGTACGAATAAAATACCCGGTCGTATTGGTCCTCGGCAGGATTGAGCAAGGAATAATAAATCATGTATCCTCCTTTGGTTCCGTCGGGCCATACATAAGCAGGGTCCCAAAAGATTTGAGGTGCCCATACCCGCTTGATGCCGGCATAATCCTTATACACATCCGGTGAATCGGGATCGCAGAAAATATCCGGTCCCTTGCGGAAGTCGAAGGTAGTAGAAGTCCAATGAATCAAATCATCGCTACGGAGCAGGTTGATGCCATAGTTAAACCATTGCTTGCTCTTTCCGACACACATGTCAGTAGTAACCATCAGATAACCTTTCCCGTCCGAAGTGCGGCAGATAAAAGCATCACGCGCGCCTCCCTCAATAGGCGAAAGCTTCTGCACATCATACACGGGACCTCCGTCCAACAGGTCGTGATAGTTCAGTCCGTCGCGGCTCAAGGCGTATGCCGTCCATTCCCCGCGTCCGCTCATGTGGCAATACAGATACCCGTAATCGCCTTTCTGCACATTTTGCGCATGTCCTCCGGCAAGAGCCAAAGCTGCAACCGAAGCCAAGAAAAATCTTCTCATACCTTATTATATATAGGAGTTAAAATTGGTATATTTGTTCAATGTAATCAATAAATGCCTTGTTGACCAGTTTCACGCCCCCTGGAGTAGGATAGTCACCGCTGAAGTACCAGTCTCCTTCATGGTCGGGACAAGCCTCGTGCAAGCCATCGAGCGTCTGGTAAACGATTTCCACTTTTGCCTGTGTGCCCACAGGGGTAAGAAGTTCCACCATCTTGCGTGAGATTTCCTCATCGGTAAATGGTGCATAGATTTCTTTCACATAATTCACCATGTCTTCTTTAGGCAAGCCCACTTGCTCTTTCGACTTACGGTATGCATCTTCGATGACGCGACGCATCCCCCTGTCCTCCAACAAGGCAATAGCGGCACGGAAAGCAATGAACTGCTCCATACTTGCCATATCAATGCCGTAATAGTCGGGATAACGCACTTGGGGCGAAGATGACACAATGACAATCTTTTTCGGATGCAAACGGTCAAGAATACTAATAATGCTCTGCTTCAGCGTAGTTCCCCGCACGATGCTATCGTCGATTATCACCAGGTTATCGGCATAGGGAACCAGACTTCCATACGTTACATCATATACATGGGCGGCAAGGTCGTTCCGCGTATTGCCTTCGGCGATAAATGTACGCAACTTGATATCCTTGATAGCTACCTTTTCGCTCCGGATGCGTTGCGACAGGATTTGTTCCAGTTCCGTATGGCTGGGCTTATGCCCCAATGCCTCGATGCGCTGCACCTTGAGCTGGTTCAGGTAATTGTCGAAACCTTCCAACATGCCATAGAATGCCACCTCCGCCGTATTCGGAATAAAAGAAAATACGGTATGCACCACATCGTAATCGATTACTTTCAGAATCGGATCCACCAGTTTCTGCCCCAAGAGTTTCCGTTCGCGGTAGATATCCATATCGCTTCCCCGGCTGAAGTAAATGCGTTCGAACGAACAAGCCTTCTTCTTCTTCGGCTCATTGATTTGCTCCAGACGCATCTGCCCCTTCTTGTTCACCCAGATAGCCTGCCCGGGCAAAAGTTCGTTGATGCTGTCTGCAGGCACATTCAGTACCGTCTGAATGACCGGCCGCTCGGATGCAAGTACCATAATCTCATCGTCCATATACCAGAATCCCGGACGGATGCCCCACGGGTCACGCACGGCAAACGCTTCACCGCTTCCCGTCAGCCCGCATATCACATATCCTCCATCCCACTTCGGAGTAGAAGTCTTCAACACATTGGTAATGTCAATACGGTCTTCAATCGTATGCGTAATGTCCATTCCTTCCAGCCCTTCCGCCTTACATTCATTATAAAGGCGTTCCACTTCGCGGTCGAGCCGGTGCCCCACCTGTTCCAGCATGATATACGTATCGGCATACTTGCGCGGATGCTGACCCGCGGCTGTAATGTCGGCAAATATCTCATCGACATTCGTCAAGTTGAAATTGCCGCACAAGGCAAGGTTCTTTGCCCGCCAATTATTGCGCCGCAAAAAGGGATGCACATACGAAATGCCACTTTTGCCTGTGGTAGAGTAACGCAGATGCCCCATATAAAGCTCGCCGGCAAAAGGCAGGCATTGCTTGGCATATTCCGCATCTGCCATCTGTTCGGGAGTAAGCTCTTTGAAATAACCGTGCACCGTTCCGAATATTTCGGTAATCGCTCCCGACCCTAACCCTCTTTCACGGAACATGTATTCCTCTCCCGGATTTGCCTGAAGCTTTACACACGCCAGTCCGGCACCTTCCTGCCCGCGGTTGTGCTGCTTTTCCATCAACAGATACAACTTGTTGAGCCCATACATCCATGTTCCGTATTTCTCTTGATAATATTCCAACGGTTTAAGCAACCGTATCATCGCTACTCCGCATTCGTGTTTAAGTGGTTCCATATTACTCGTTTTCGTTTAGTCGCCGTTAAGATAAAAAAAATACCTGAATTACCGAATCGGTAAGTTCAGGTATTCATGTACATATGCTAATTTTTTATGTAAAAATAAAACTTATACATTCTCTTTTTAATTATAAAAGTTCGGGCATAAAAAAAGACCCACAATGTGAATCTTCGAGCCGAAAGCGGGACTCGAACCCGCGACTTACTCATTACGAATGAGTTACTCTACCAACTGAGTTATTTCGGCTTATGGCTTTTTCTGAAAAGCGATGCAAAGATACGGCTTTCTTTGAACCTACAAAAGAAATCGGCAGTTTTTTTTCAATTATCCACAAAAAAACGTTTATAAGACAACATTCACCTCCACAGAGAACAATGCATAAAAATATCATTATATTACATACACAAGCAACTTATTCAATATTTTGTCATATACATAAACAAAACTTTTGCTATTTAATCAGAAAACATCTATTTTTGTGGCACTAATAAATAACAGCATCCATGAAATATCCAATTTTATCAGCAGAAGAAGCTGCAGCGCTTATCATCGACGGACAGACGGTCGGCATCGGAGGATTCTCGTCAGTAGGTACACCGAAAGCAGTCCCCGCTGCATTAGCAAAGCGTGCAGAAACATTACACAATGAAGGAAAACCGTTTAAAATAGGACTTATTACCGGAGGGGCAACAGGAAACCAGGTGGACAGTGCCCTGACCGAAGCGCATGCCGTTGCTTTCCGCACTCCTTTCCAGTCGAACAAGGAAATGCGGAATGCCATCAATAGCGGCGAGGTGCAATATTTCGATCTTCACCTTTCGCAAATCGGACAAGACGTGCGCTACGGATTCTTGGGGAAAATCGATGTGGCTATCATCGAAGCCTCCGGCATTACCCCTGAAGGCGACCTCATTCTGAGCACCTCGGTAGGCATTTCGCCCACCCTGACATGTGTGGCAGACAAAATCATTATCGAATTGAACGAAGCTCATGCGGGCAAATTGACGGGAATGCACGACATCTTTGTGCTCGACAATCCGCCTTACCGCCGTGAAATCCCTATCTATAAGGTAAACGACCGTACCGGAAGCATCAGCGTGAAAGTAGACCCCAAGAAAGTGGCTGGAGTGGTGTTGACAAACGAGCGTGACCAGATAGCCGCCTTCACTCCTCTGAACGAAACCACACGCCAAATCGGACAAAACGTAGCAGACTTTTTGGTAAAGGAATATCGTCAGGGAGCGATTCCCAAAGAATTTCTTCCCTTGCAATCGGGCGTAGGAAACATTGCCAATGCCGTATTGGGAGCTTTGGGCGGCGACCCGCACTTGCCTGCCTTTTCGATGTATACCGAAGTGATACAGAACTCCGTTATCGACCTGATGCTGGAAGAGCGCATCCGTTTTGTGGCAGGCAGCTCGCTTACACTCTCGGACGATAAGTTGGACCTGCTTTACGAACACATCGGTGAAATGAAAGACCGCGTCCTGCTCCGTCCGCAAGAAATCACCAACCACCCTGAAGTCATCCGCCGGTTAGGTATCATTGCGGTTAATACAGCACTTGAAGCTGACATCTTCGGCAATGTAAACAGCACTCATGTGTCGGGAAGCAAGATGATGAACGGCATCGGAGGCTCGGGTGACTTTGCACGTAATGCCTACCTGTCTATCTTTACCACCCCTTCTACGGCGAAAGGCGGGCTTATCTCGTCCATCGTACCTCAAGTATCGCACGTAGACAGTACCGAACACGATGTACGCATTCTTGTGACCGAACAGGGAGTAGCAGACTTGAGAGGAAAATCACCGCTTCAACGGGCACGTCTCATCATCGAGAATTGCGCGCATCCCGACTATAAAGAACTGCTTTGGGATTACCTGAAACTTTCGGAAGGGCATTGTCATACCCCGATGTCGCTCCGTAACGCCTTTCAGATGCATCTGGCATTTGCCGAAACAGGTGATATGCGGAACACGAAATACGTATGATTTGTTCACCACAGAGGACGCAGGGGTTTTTAATTTACGATTGGGCAATTTACTATTTTGATATGGAATCGTACTTCGTAAATTGAGAAAAATAGATTTTCCCCTGTACCCTCTGTGGTGAGTTTCTGATTTCTCCCCGGAACAGTTGTTTCCACATTTGGATTACATGATCGTTTCAGACGGCTTCCATTTATGGTTTCCATATGAAAACCGTACGGTTTCCATATCGAGAACGTACGGTTTCCAATTCAAAACCGTACGGTTTTGATATCAAGAACGTAAAAGTATGCCTGCTGAAACAAAGATACGACCTATATGCAAAAACAAATGTTCCTTACCGTCTTACTCTTGTATATGCCATCAAATGTAGATGGTGTGGAACATGCAGGAAATGCACAAATCCATACTCAAAAGCTCTGTTGTGAATATTTCAATCAAATCTTTGCTTTCAGCGATGCCTGGCAGATGCCGTTCAATCCGCATTTGTCGCATTTCGGATTGCGTGCCGTACACACGTACCGTCCGTGCAGGATAAGCCAATGGTGTGCCTTGGGTATCAAGGCTTCAGGAATATAACGGGTAAGATGCTTTTCGGTAGCAAGCGGAGTAGTGCAGGTGCCGGGCACCAGCCCGATGCGGTGGCTCACACGGAACACGTGAGTATCGACCGCCATGGCGGCTTTATGGAACACCACGCTTTGGATGACATTCGCTGTCTTCCGTCCTACTCCGGGAAGCTTCACCAGTTCTTCCAGCGTATCGGGCACCTGCCCTTCATAATCACGCACCAGCATCTGTGCCATTCCTACCAGATGCTTCGCCTTGTTGTTGGGATAGCTCACGCTCCGGATGTATTCGTAAACCACATCGGGAGTGGTGGCAGCCATAGCTTCTGCCGTAGGAAAATCACGGAACAATGCCGGAGTAATCATATTGACCCGCTTGTCGGTGCATTGTGCGCTTAAGATAACGGCTACAAGCAACTGGAAAGGGTCTTCGTAATGCAATTCGGTTTCTGCCACGGGCATCGCCTGCTCGAAATAAGCGATTACCCGGTCGTAAAGTTCTTTTTTTCTCATTTTTCTTTCGTTCCCATTTTTATATAAAAAGTGCCGTTGAGGCAAATCGCAATCTCTCCGGCTTTTAATACCATTTCTTCCGCTTAAAGTACACGCATACACCGATGGCGATGAGCAACATCAGTCCCCAAGCATAGAGGTATCCGTATTTCCAGTCCAGTTCGGGCATGACGCGGAAGTTCATCCCCCAGATGCCGGCGAGAAAAGTCAGCGGAATAAAGATGGTAGACACCACGGTGAGCTGGCGCATGATGTTGTTCATGTGCCGGTCGTTGCTGGAAAGAATCATATCGACCAGCGCACCGAGCAGGTCACGGCATCCTTCCAATGTTTGCAGGACAAATTGCAGGTGGTCGTTTACATCGTTGAAGAACGGGCGGCTCGCCTTATGCAGCAACCGGGTATCTTCAGGATGAAGAAGTTTGGCGATTTGTTCCTTCAGCGGGAAGATGCATTTCTTTATCAGGCGATAATTACGCCGGAACACGTGCAGGTCACCGATTGTTGGGTCCATCACACCGGGCGTGAGCAAGCGCTCTTCCAAGTCTTCCAGCTTGTCTTCCATATCCGAAATGATGGACATGAAACTGGTCATCACACTATTCAGAATCACGCTCAGCAGAAAGTCTGACGAGCGGGTACGGATTTTCAACACGTCATTTTCTATCGCCGTATAGATTTCATCGAAAAAATCGGTATCGTTTTCCGTAAAAGTGAGCAGGTAATCTTCGCCTTGCACCAGGCAAAGCTGCTGGGGAAGATATTCGTCCTCACCTGTAGCGGAAAGCAGTTTCAGGATTACGACATTATAGTCTTCGTGTGCTTCAATCTTGGTGAGATGAAGCGAATTGAGAATATCCTGCTCGGTAAGGAACCCAATGCCGAAATGCCGGCATACCTTCTGTATTTCTTCCGTATCCTTCAGCCCATGTATCTGAATCCAGTGCATGGAGCCCGCCTTGAAATAAGGCAATATGTCTTCTATGGTGTCACCGTCATGGTTTTCCGCTCCGGCTGGTCCATACGTACACAAGTGCAGGTGCGTCGGGGTCTTGCTTCCTCCGATATAGTTCAGTTCTTCCGTCAAAAGATTGTTCTTTGCCATAATCTTGCCTATAGAAAGTGTACAAATATAGGGTTTTCTTGCTAATCCGACAAATTATCCGTAACTTTGCGCCCGATAAAAAGATGAGGATGTTTCTTTGCCGAAACATCTTCCGTGTATTCTAGGACAACCACGTAAAAAACAGGAGCGATGAAAAAAGAAAATCTCGTATCGGTGCCTTTTATGGTTTTGGGCATCGTGTTTTGTGTATGCCTCGTAGCGGCAAATCTATTAGAAACCAAAGTCGTGCAGTTGGGACCGATAGCGGTTACTGCCGGGCTGATTGTTTTTCCCGTCTCATACATTATCAATGATTGCATAGCCGAAGTGTGGGGCTTCCGTAAGGCTCGTCTCATCATCTGGATGGGATTTCTTATGAATTTCATGACCGTTGCCTTGGGCCAGCTTGCCGTAGCATTGCCCGCTGCCCCGTTTTGGGAAGGTGAAGCGGGATTCAATTTTGTATTTGGCATGGCTCCCCGCATTGCCGCGGCAAGCTTGCTGGCTTTTCTGGCAGGCTCGTTTATCAATGCCTACGTGATGAGCCGTATGAAGCTGTCTTCACAAGGAAAACATTTCTCGGCGCGTGCCATCCTCTCTACGGTATATGGCGAAAGTGCCGATTCGCTTATCTTCTTCCCCTTAGCATTCGGCGGACTGATGCCGCTTTCCGAGCTGGGCAAAATGATGCTGGTGCAAGTAGCGCTGAAGACGATGTACGAAATCATTGTACTCCCCGTTACTGTCCGTGTCGTACGTTACATCAAGCACATTGACGGAACGGACACCTACGACGAGAACATATCTTACAATATTCTTAAAATTAACGAACTATAAATCAGGGACCAGGTGACTAGATAACTAGGTACTAGGTTTTAAATAGTCTTAGTATTTGGTATTAAAAAACTAGAACCTAGTCACCTAGTACCTAAGATAACAAAAACAATGGATAAAAACAAAGCATTAGTCGTATTCAGTGGCGGACAAGACTCCACCACTTGCTTGTTTTGGGCAAAAAAACATTTCAAGGAAGTATATGCACTGACTTTCCTTTACGGGCAGAAACATGTAAAGGAAGTGGACTTGGCACGCGAAATCGCCCGTAAGGCAGAAGTACATTTCGATGTGATGGACGTATCGTTTATCGGGCATTTGGGTAAAAACTCGCTTACCGACCTTTCCATTCCGATGGACGAAGAAAAGCCCGAAGGCAACTACCCGAACACTTTCGTACCGGGGCGCAACCTGTTTTTCTTGAGCATTGCCGCCGTATATGCACGCGAACGGGGCATCAGCCACCTGGTGACAGGTGTATCGCAAACCGACTTCAGCGGTTATCCCGATTGCCGCGATTCATTTATCAAATCGCTCAACGTCACGCTTAACCTTGCCATGGACGAGCAGTTCGTCATCCATACCCCACTGATGTGGATAGACAAGGCAGAGACCTGGGCTTTGGCAGACGAACTGGGAGTGCTCGACCTGGTACGCCACGAGACCCTGACGTGTTATAATGGAATCCCTGGAGACGGATGCGGACATTGTCCCGCCTGCAAACTCCGCCGGGAAGGATTGGAAAAGTACTTGGAAAATAAACAATGTGACAATAAATAATGTGCCAATGTAATAATGTGCTAATGTGCTAATGAATTAGCGTATTATTTCATTGTTTATTGGCACATTGTTTATTGGCACATTATTTATTAGCTCATTAGCAAATTAAAAAATCATGGAAAGAAAAGACGAATTGACTATCTTGGGAAAGACCACCGCTTACAAGCAAGATTATGCCCCCGAAGTGTTGGAAGCGTTTATCAACAAGCATCCCGAAAACGACTATTGGGTACGGTTTAATTGTCCGGAGTTTACCAGTCTATGCCCTATTACAGGGCAGCCCGACTTTGCGGAAATACGCATCAGCTATCTGCCCGACATGAAAATGGTGGAAAGTAAAAGCTTGAAACTATACCTCTTCAGCTTCCGCAATCATGGAGACTTCCATGAGGATTGTGTAAACATCATCATGAAAGACCTTATCCGCCTGATGGATCCGAAGTACATCGAGGTAACGGGCATCTTCACACCCCGTGGGGGCATCTCCATCTACCCGTATTGCAATTATGGGCGCCCCGGCACAAAGTACGAAGAACTGGCGGAATACCGGATGAGAAATCACGATATTTAGACACATTGTCCAAAGCCTCCTCAAACGAACATATGTGATACGACTGACTTACTAAAGTATAATCATTACCTGTCAGGCAAGTTCCAGCCCCAGTTCCTCTTTCAGTTTCAAGAGGTCGGGGTTTTTCTTGCTCATCATTTGGAAGCGTTCCAGATGACTATAGGCACGCACATTTTCATTGGGAGCACTCACACGTACTTTCATCTTAATTTTCCGATTATGAAGTTTGTTGCGCAAATGCGCCTCAATACCTGCCCCCAGATTGGTCATATACTTCTGCACCATTTCGTTATCCACAACTACTTCAAACGTCACACCGTCTTCCAGCAAATGTGGATGAATATTGCGCATGCGTGCTGCATTTGCCGCCTCTTCTTTCGGAAGATTCACAGCAAATTCGTTCCAATAAACATTCAGATCTCTTTCCGTAATGAGGTAATCTTCATAATCCTTGTCTTCGGAAGAAGAGGTCGACACATCGGTCGACCTCACCGTATCTTGCTTTTGTGCGACATGTGGACGACGGATAGAAATCCCCATACTCCCAGCCTTTACCACCGGAATCTTTTTTCCCGCCTCTTGCTTGGGAAGCGGATTTGCGTGCATAACCGGACCAACAGGTGCGGCAACCGGTTGGGAAGAAACCGTCTGGGGATAAATTGCCTCAGACTCAGATACTGTTGAAGGCTGAACTTGCGCTGCCGGACGAGACGATTGGACCGGCTGGGATTGATTGAATACGGGTTTTAAGGTCTGCTTAGGGCTACGCCCCTCACTTTCCTCATCCGGTCCGCCCAGTTGTGCCAGCTGAATCAAGGTCAGTTCTATCAACAACCGCTTGTTTTTGCTCACCCGATAGTTCAAGTCACAATCATTGCAAAGCTTCATCGCCTTAAAAAGGAAGGATGCCGTACATTTCTGAGCCTGTTTCAAATATCTTTCACGGATAGAAGCCCCGACTTCCAGCAAAGGCAAAGTAGCAGAGTCATGACTCACCAGCAGGTCGCGGAAATGCGAAGCCAGTCCGGTGATGAAATGGTTGCCGTCAAATCCTTTCTGCAATACATCGTTGAATGTAAGAAGGCAATCGGGCACTTTGTTCTCCAGAATGAAATCTGTCAGTTTAAAATAATATTCGTAATCCAGCACATTCAGGTTTTCGATGACACTCCGGTAAGTGATGTGTCCGTTGGTGAAGCTTGCCACCTGGTCGAAGATAGACAAAGCGTCACGCATTCCTCCGTCCGCTTTTTGGGCAATAACCGTAAGTGCCTCGGGTTCCGCGTCTATATGCTCTTTCAAGGCCACGCCTTCCAGATGCTCCACCATATCGTTCACGCTGATACGGTTGAAATCGTATATCTGGCACCGGCTCAAGATAGTAGGAAGTATCTTGTGCTTCTCAGTCGTAGCAAGAATAAAGATTGCATGCCGGGGAGGCTCTTCCAGCGTTTTGAGGAAAGCGTTGAATGCTGCTTGCGAAAGCATGTGCACCTCGTCGATGATGTACACCTTGTACTTGCCCACCTGAGGCGGGATGCGTACCTGCTCGATAAGCGAGCGGATGTCTTCCACCGAGTTGTTTGATGCCGCATCCAGTTCATGGATGTTATAAGAACGCTGCTCGTTGAAAGCCACACACGATTCGCATGTATTACATGCCTCGCCCTCGGAAGTAGGATGAAGACAATTGATGGTTTTGGCAAAAATACGGGCACATGTAGTCTTCCCTACTCCTCGCGGTCCACAGAACAAATAGGCGTGCGCCAGTTTATGATTGGCTATCGCGTTTTTCAAAGTAGTGGTCAGTGCCTTTTGACCTACAACGGTGTCGAAGGTCGAAGGACGGTATTTTCGTGCCGATACGATATAATTCTCCATACTTCCGGTGCTGTTAATGATACGATAATTTTATTCGATAGCACAAAAGTACATAAAATCTCGGTTTTTCTTAAGGACTTGCCACGAAATCTTTTTATCTTTGTACCGTTATCTGAGCAAAAAAGTATCCGATATGAGTAAACTGAAAGCTGTGTGGAACTATATCCGCCGCCACAAATATCTGATTACCATCCTGGCATTCCTCTTGATTATCGGCGTGCTGGATGAAGAAAACAGCCTGATTCAGCGTGTAAAGCACAAACGTGAGATATACGAACTGAAACGTGAAATCAAGCATTACCGTAATCAGTATGAAAAAAGCAGTGAGGAACTGAAAGAATTAACCTCAAACCCTGAGATGTTGGAAAAGGTGGCACGCGAGAAATACCTGATGAAGAAACCCAATGAAGATATTTACATCTTCGAAGAAGACTTGGACAAAAACAATGACAAATAAATACTATCCGACAATATCCGTTATCGGAGCCATCCTGCTATTAGGAGGCGCTATTATCCAAATTACCCAAGCAGTATGGGCACCTTACGTATACCTCGTAGGAGCTATACTTTTCGCCTATGTACAAGTAACAGACAGATACGAAGGGGCAAATCTTATCATCCGCCGTCTGCGCCGCCAGCAGATGCTGGGAGCTGCTCTACTGGTACTAGCCGGAGTTATGATGATACTTTGGCACCGTAACGAATGGATATTGTGTCTTACCATTGCTGCCGTACTAGAGCTCTACACGGCATTCCGCATTCCTCAGGAAGAGCAAAAAGAAAAACAATAACATACGTTCTACCTTTCCTATACAAAACAAGAATGGCACACAGACATTTTTTCACACTGTCTATGTGCCATTCAAATTATACTCAACGAACAATCGTCATTTCATCTATCAGCCTTTGGATGCCCGCATACTTGTCGATGATGAACAACACGTAGCGGATGTCCACACAAGCGGCGCGCTGAAGCTGCGGGTTATAAGCGATATCCCCCGTCAGCCCTTCATAGTTCCGGTCGAAACCGATACCTATCAGTTCGCCTTGAGCATTGAACACCGGTGAACCAGAATTGCCTCCGGTATTATCGGTAGCCGTCACAAAGCAAACCGGCATACGTCCGTCGGACATTGCATACGGACCGAAATCTTTCGTGCGATATAATTCCTTCAGCTTATCGGGCACAATAAATTCAGGATTGTCCGGATCTTCTTTTTCCATCACCCCTTTCAGCGTGGTGTAATACAGATACTCTTCTCCATCCGCAGGTTCATACGAGCCTATCTTGCCGTACGTCAGGCGCAACGTAGAGTTGGCATCCGGATAGATAGCTTTCCCTTCCTTTTGCTTCAACGCCAGCATACCTGCCACCCACGTCTTGTGCGCACGGTTATAGGCATTGGTTTCGGCTTTCATCTCCTCGCCTGTCTTCCGATAACCTTCCTTTACCGAACGGGCATATTGCACCATCAGGTCATTCTTCAACTTATCCGCACCGGGATGCGCCAGGAATGCTTCCAATGCTTCGGGAGTGTTGAAGATTGAACTATCGAAACAAGCATCTACAAAGGCATCGGTATTCCCTCCGAACCGCTCGTTTACCACCTCAAAGATACCGATATGCTGAGCCGCAGGAACCAACCGTGCATAAAGGGCAATCAATTGCTTCGATACTTTCCGGTCCACTTCGGGACTGTAATCCTTATTGAAGAACTTCGCTCCCTCTGTCCGCAAGGCAGATACCGCTTCGTCTATCTCTTTCTTCTTTCCATTCTCCAAAGCTTTCAACAAACCGTCTGTATCAGGCACTTTCGAAAATTCCGTTCCCAACATCAACGCCTCATAAATGGCTTGCTGGTGATAAACGGCATCATGACGTTTGGCTACAATCTGCTTAATGGCATCGTAGGCTTGCTGATAGGCATCGTTTCCCGTCTCACGCCCGTATGCCAGCAAACGCTCTTGCTCTGCTTTCTTGCGGTCAAGCACTTTGAGGCGCACCAGCCCTTCGTTCATGCCAATGGCGTTCTTCCAATAGTTGGCAGACGAAGCATACTTAGCCGCATACTGGATGCGGGTCTTGGCATCCTTTGCCATTTCTTCACCCAATACCCGAAGCCGCACGCCCCGCACGGTATCGCGCATAAAGTTCGTGGTACTCATACGCTCTTCCACCTCATCGCTAATCATGTAACGCCAATTGCGTCCGGGAAATCCCATCACAAACGTGAAGTCACCTTCCTTGATGCCGCCGGCATTGATAGTCAGATGCTTCTTCACCTTCAGAGGCACATTCTCGGAAGAATACAAAGCCGGCTTCCCGTCTTTCGAGGCATAAATGCGGAAGATAGAAAAGTCTCCGCAATGGCGTGGCCACATCCAATTATCGGTATCAGCACCAAACTTTCCGATAGACGAAGGAGGAGCACCTACCATACGGATGTCCTTATAAACGGTCTTAACGAACAGATAATACTTATTGGCACCATAAAACGGTTTCAGTTCGAGTACCGTAAAGTCATCGGTCTTTATCTTTTCTTTCTTGGCAAACCGAACCGTCACTTTCTCCAGATAGGAAGGCGAAAGATAATTCAGTCCTTCGGGGTCTTCGTCTTTCTTTAATTGTTCCAATACATAATCGGTCACATCAAGGATGCGGTCGATAAAAGTCACGGTCAGCCCTTCGCAAGGAAGCTCTTCGGCGTATGTCTTCGCCCAAAATCCATCGGTCAGGTAATCGTGTTCTACAGAACTGTGTTGCTGGATATAACTGTACCCGCAATGGTGATTGGTAAGCACCAGCCCTTCCGCCGATACTACTTCGCCCGTACAGCCTCCGCCAAAGTGAACCACCGCATCTTTCAGGCTGATGCCCTCAGGACAATACACCTTATCAATGCTGATGTCCAGTCCCAAATCTTGCATCACCGCCGCATTCTGTTTCTTCAGGTCGGTCAGCATCCACATGCCTTCATCGGCATGAGAAACCAGAAAGCAAGCGGAAAAGAATGTTATCAATAGGGATTTTCTCATAATGCTTATAAAAAAATCACCACAGATTACACAGATTATTTTAATTGACAATTATCATAATCACGTATGAATAACATAAATAATCTGTGTAATCTGTGGTGAAAAAACTTATTCTACAATCGTCATTTCATCAATCAGGTTCTTGCATCCGCCCAATTTCTCCACGATAAACAATACATAGCGGATATCTACGGCAATGCAACGCTGAAGGTTGTTATCGAAATTGATGTCACCCGAAAGCGACTCCCAGTTGCCGTCGAATGCAGCGCCAATCAACTCACCGTTACCGTTCATCACCGGTGAACCGGAGTTACCGCCCGTAATGTCGTTTGTAGTCAGGAAACAAGTCGGCATCTCCCCGTTGGGCAAAGCATAGCGTCCGTAATTCTTCGTAGCGTAAAGTTCTTTCAGCTTCGCCGGTACAACAAATTCCGGATTATTGGGGTCTTCTTTCTCCATTACACCCTTCAACGTAGTATAATATTTATAATGTACGCCATCCTTCGGGTCATACGATTTCACATTACCGTAAGTCAGACGAATGGTGAAGTTGGCATCCGGAGCTTTCGGCGTAGGAGCATACATTTCGCACAAGCCGCGCACGTAGGTCTTGTGGAGCAAGTCGATATCGCCACAAGCCTTGTCATAGTCTTCGTATAACTTCTGTAACATTTCATTCTTGCTGGTCGAATACTGGACCGCCAAGTCATTGTTGATAGCTTCCAGTGTCGGATTGGCAAGAAACGCATCGAAATTCTTCTGGTTAGAGAAAATGCTGGTATCATACAAGGCATCGATATAAGCATTGTAATCGCCATTATATTTCGTCTTAATAGTCTCATAGAAAGCGGGAAGCGCATCTGCAGGCACGCTCTTGGCATAAAGCGGAATCAAGACCTTAGCCACCTTGCGATCCACTTCATGGTCATAATCCTTGTTATGCACATTGGCATATCCTTCTTTCAATTGCTCCAATGCTTTCTCGATATCTTTCTTCTTGTTCTTTTCAAGCGCAACCTTCAGGTTATCGAAAATCAAATAAGTAGCACCAAACTCGATGCCTGAACGGAAAGTTTCGGTGAAATAAGTCAATTGCTTGGCTAGCGGAGTCACCCGAGTTACATACTCATCGATTTTAGCCACCACCGAAGCATAATCGGCATTGTTCTTTTCTTTCGCGAACTTAGCAAAGTTGGCTTCCTGTTCTGCCTTGGTTTCCAATACACGGTTATCCACGATAGCCTTGTTCATTCCAATCGAATTTTTCCAATAGTTGCTGGAAGAAGCAAACTTGCTGGCATACTGGATACGTACCTTATCACTTGCTGCCATTTCCTTGCGCAACACTTCCTGACGTGCCTCGCGCACCTGAATGCGCGGTGTATTGGTTCCGTCCATGCGGAGTTTCACCTCGCTTTGGGTCAGATAGCGGCTGGTGCTTCCGGGAAATCCCATAATCATGGCATAGTCGCCTTCCTGCAATCCTCTCAACGAGATGGCAAGATGCTTCTTTACCTTTAAAGGCACATTTTCGGCACTATAAGGCGCAGGGTCCCCGTTCTTGTCGGCATAGATACGGAACATCGAGAAGTCGCCCGTATGGCGGGGCCACATCCAGTTATCCGTTTCACCCCCGAACTTACCGATAGACGAAGGAGGAGCTGCCACCATACGCACATCGCTATAAGTCTTGATGAAGAACAGATAGAACTTATTCCCCTGATAGAAAGGCAATGCCAGAGTTGAGATGCCCGGTTTTCCTTTCAGGTCGCTCTTCTTCAACGCCTCATCCGCCAGCTTCTTCAAGTATTCAGAGCCGAATGAATTAAGTTCCGTCACCTTTCCTTCCTTAATGTCTTCATTTACCTGCTCGGTTACGTCTACAATACGTTCCACAAACTTGAAAGTCAATCCCGGAGTAGGAAGTTCTTCAGCACGGCTTTTCGCCCAAAACCCATCAGTCAGGTAATCATGCTCCACCGAGCTATGCTGCTGGATAGCATCGTATCCACAATGATGATTTGTAAGAATCAAGCCTTCGGGCGAAATGATTTCACCCGTACATCCGCGCCCGAAAATACCTACGGCATCTTTCAAAGCCACATGATTCGGACTATAAATATCATCCACGCCTATCTTCAAACCTTGTGCCTTCATACGGTCGGCAAGGTTCTGCTCCTGCATCAGCTGGAGGAGCCACATTCCTTCATCGGCTTTCGCCGGCGCAAATACCGCACAAATCAGTGCGAATGCCAAAAGTTTCAGTTTTCTCATGTCGTTGTTATCAATTTAACTGTTTATTATTTCTTTCTTTTTTCTAATCAGCGAACAAAGATAGCGAAAAAAGCGTTTCCTGCATCTACATTCAGTAATAATCCTCTATTAAGTTTAATTTTTGATAATTTATTTCCATGAAAATAGTAAACGTTATACATTTGCCACACAAATCTTATAAGGCTTATATCTATGCATAAATGGTATTTGTTTCTACTATGTTGTACAATACTCTGCACCTCGTGCGGTAAAAAATACAAAATAGAAGGTGTATCTTCTGTTTCGAGTCTTGACGGTAAAATGCTTTTTATCAAAGTCCCTTCAGGTGACAAGCTGGTCAGCATCGATTCGGCAGAAGTGATACATGGCCTTTTCAAAATGGAAGGCAAGGTCGACTCTACGGTCGTAGCTTCCCTCTTTATGGATGACAAGTGCATCATGCCGGTAGTCATTGAGAAAGGAAACATCGACATCAATATCAACAATGCCGGCTTTACACTGAAAGGAACTCCCTTAAACGACAGCTTCAACGAATTTATCCTGAAACGTAATTCGCTAAGCGACCGTGCCGATGAAGTGGAGCATCTGGAAGCACGCATGATATTGGATGGAAAAGACCCTGCAGAAGTACACCGTGAAATAGAGAAGCAACGCAACCAGGTGGCCACACAAATAGACAGCCTTGCCAAGACATTCATACAGACTAACTACGACAACGTATTGGGACCGGAAATATTCATCATTCTGTGTTACGGCATGCCTTATCCCGTATTGACTCCAGTAATGCAAGACATCATCAACGAAGCCCCAGCCTCGTTCAAAGAAAACCCTATGATAAAAGAATTCATTTCAATTGCCCAAAGCAATATGGACAATTGATTTTTACGTAAACAGCCAATACAATACATACCCCGGAAAAATGAATATATACTGCATCGGCAGTTGAATATAACTGCATCGGCGATTGAATATAACTGCATCAGCCTACGGATATATACTGCATCAGCAAACACAGTACTAGTGTGTTTTTCAACTCGCCGGATTGGCTAATTTCAGATGCGTACCTTTGCATCAGCCAGATACTAAATGACTAGGTTCTGAATAGTTTTACAAATGGCATCCAATACCTAAAACCTAGAACCTAGTCAATCAAAAAATAGCCTAAAAACTTAGAAGCTGTTTTTGAATTTCTCCAAAAAGTTTTTCTTGGCTTGATGTATCCGTTTTCGTGTGTGCTTTGGGCGATTTTTTGGTCCTTTTCGCTCCTGTTCTTCGTCAGATAGCCCGCTATATTCCTCATCACAGAAGCAAAAATGCCTCAAAAACTCATCCCAAATCATCGCACGATAAATTCAAAACAGCTTCTTAGAAGCTTTATTTTTCCTATGCTACTTTCTCCAACCGCTTCATCACCGAGAAGATGAACAAGGCAGCCAAGAGACAGAGTACCATCAACGTACCCCATACCACATAAAGCGGCATATCTCCCCATAACCAAGAAGCCACCGAAGTGAGGTAATTACCGATAGCCGTAGCCACGAACCAACCTCCCATCATCATACCCTTATACTTAGGAGGAGCCACTTTCGACACGAACGAAATACCCATCGGAGAAAGAAGCAACTCGGCAAACGTCAATACCAGGTAAGTCGATACCAGCCAGTTGGGCGATACAAACGAAGCAGTTCCCGCCTCAATAGCCTGAGCCTGCTCGGTAGGACAAAGCAAACCGACCGAAGCAGCCAACATCAGCACATAACCGCAAGCAGCCACCAACATACCCAAACCGATTTTACGCGGAGCCGAAGGCTCTTTGCCACGTGCTGCCAACGAACCGAATATCGCCATAGATACAGGCGTAAGTGCTACGACAAAGAACGGATTGAACTGCTGGAAGATAGGCGCATCCACCGGAGTGCTTGCAGGAAGTGCGACGTACTGATAACCCAAGAAGCACATTGCCAGAAAGATGACCACACACGAAACAAGCTTGCCTTTGCCTGTTTTCGACTGGAAAAACGAGAACAGGGCATAAACGATGAATATCACCGCCACCAGGTTCCATACGCTGAACATCATGCTTTCCAATCCTTCCGAGCTGCGTGCGGTAAACTGCTTGGCAAAATAAGTCAATGTCAAACCGTTCTGATGGAATGCCATCCAGAAGAAAATCACCACGGCAAATACCAGACACAGTGCCACGATGCGCTCTTTCGTCTCACGCGGCGAAAGCTCCTCGTGCTTTTCTGCCGCAGCAGCACCCTTGCCTGCTTCTTTCACACTTCCCCCTTCCACGTGGCGGAACGTGCTACGGAACCCGTAATAGATAGCCATGGAAACAATCAGCGAAACACAAGCCACGCCGAACGCAAAGTGATAGGAATCGTTCGCACTTACACCCAGGCTGTTCTGCGCATACTTCATAATCTCGACCGCTGCTGTCGGAGCAAAAAGCGCACCGATATTAATCGCCATATAGAAAATGCTGAACGCCGAGTCGCGCCGCTTGGCATACTGGGGATCATCGTAGAGGTTGCCTACCATCACCTGCAGGTTTCCTTTGAAAAGTCCCGTACCGCAACTGATTACGACCAGTGCGGCAAACATTGCCACCAGCCCCAATGTGCTGCTTCCCATCGGCAAGGCAAGTAGTACATAACCGGCAAACATCGCAATAACGCCCACCGTCACCATACGCCCATAACCGAACTTATCGGCAAGAATACCTCCTATAAACGGCAAAAAATAAACTAAAGCCAAAAACATGGCATAAATGTTGCCGGCTGTACTCGGCGACATGCCGAAATTGTCCATCAAGAACAAAACGAAGATAGCCAGCATTGTGTAATAGCCGAAACGTTCGCCTGTATTGGCGAGCGCCAGCGCATAAAGACCTTTAGGTTGTCCTTCAAACATACATAAAACTATTTTAGATTAATAAAAAAACATTTTTCCACCGACAAAGGTATGAAAATTACTTATTTTTGCAAAGGAATAAGCACCATACGTTATGAAAAAGATTGTTTTAGCTATCGATTCGTTCAAAGGATGTCTCACATCGGAAGAAGTGGAGCAATGTGTAGCAGAAGAAATACATCGCCTCCACCCTCAATGCCAAACCGTAGCCATCCCTATTGCTGACGGAGGAGAAGGTATGCTCGACACACTGATAAATGCCATGCAAGGACAAATCATTTATACCCGTGCCCACGACCCGCTCATGCGAATGCGTACAACACGCTACGGCATACTGGGCAATCAACAAACCGCTGTTATCGAAATGGCGGAAATAAACGGCCTGACCACACTCTCTCCCGCCGAACGGAATCCGATGGAGACCAGCACATACGGTACGGGAGAACTGATAAAGGAGGCTTTGGAAAAGGGATTCAGACGGTTCATTATCGGTATCGGAGGAAGTGCCACCAACGATGCAGGCATGGGCATGATGCAGGCACTCGGTGCACGGCTCTACGATAAAGAAGGAAACGAATTGGGACAAGGAGGGAAAATCATGCAACACATCGCACGTATTGACCTCGATCTCCTGCATCCGGCTCTGAAGGAAACAAGTTTTACCGTAGCTTGCGATGTACAGAATCCTTTCTACGGGCCACAAGGAGCCGCCTATGTCTTTGCCAAGCAAAAAGGAGCTACCGACGAACAAATACATCTGCTGGACAAAGGGATGCAACATCTCGCCCGTCTCATCGAACAGGATTTTCACATCTATATAAATAAGGTAAAGGGAGCGGGAGCTGCCGGAGGGCTTGGCGGAGCCTTCCACGTATTGTTGAAAAGCCGGCTTCAATCGGGTATCGAATTACTGTTGGACACCGTAGGATTCGATGAACAAATCAAAGACGCCGACCTCGTCATCACCGGAGAAGGCAAGGCAGACCGCCAGACTTGCGAGGGAAAGGTTCCTGCAGGAGTACTGAAAAGAGCGACAAAAGCCGGCATCCCTACCCTTCTGCTGGCAGGAAAGACAGAAGACCGCGACTTATTGGAAAAGATGGGGTTCTGCCGGATCATCCAAATCTCACCTGACACGTTGTCTCCCGAGCAAGCCATACAACCGGATATTGCACGGGAAAACATCCGCAAGGCTACGCAATGTGCCTTCAAAACAATGCAGCCACTTCCGCCCGCGCCTCACGTATCAGGTCATCAGGAGCAAGCTTGATTTGCAGCCCCCGTACGCCTGCACTTACATAAATAAAAGGAAAATCCAGGCAGGTTTTATGAATATACGTCGGGAAATGCTTTTTCATCCCGATAGGCGAACATCCACCGCGTATGTACCCCGTGAGCGGAAGCAATTCCTTTACAGGTATCAAATCACACTTCTTATTACCCGAAACCTTTGCCGCTAATTTTAAGTCGACTTCATGCTCGCCAGGAATCACACAGACAAAATATCCGCTCTTATCGCCGTGCAACACCAAGGTCTTGAATACACATTCGATGTCTTCTCCCAACGATGCCGCCACATGCACGGCACTCAAGTCGTTCTCGTCCACTTCGTAAGGAATCAGTTCGTAAGGCACTTTTGCCTTATCCAGCAAGCGTGCCACATTGGTCTTGTTAATTTTCATAAGCAATTTCGTTTGAATCTCACCACAGAAGACACAGAGTGCCACAAAGGAACACAGAAGAATAGGTCAATAAACAATATGCTAATGTAAAAATAAATTAGCACATTGCCCTATTATTCATTGGCACATTAAAATAGAATCTGTGTGCCTCTGTGGTGAAAATATGCACAATTTCATACCGCACATGGTATCATTCTTCATTCTTAATTCTTCATTCTTAATTCTTCATTCTTAATTCTTCATTTACCTTCAGTTCTTCCTTCAAAAACTTAGGCGTATAACCTTTCGGACTCAGTGCCACTTCTTCGGGCGTGCCGGTAGAAAGCACCTCGCCTCCTCCCCTTCCGCCTTCGGGTCCCATATCAATGATATAATCCGCCATTTTAATGACGTCCAGGTTATGCTCAATGACAATCACCGTATTGCCCTTGTCCACCAGACGGTTCAGCACGTTCATCAGTACCCGGATGTCTTCGAAGTGCAAGCCTGTGGTCGGCTCGTCCAAAATATACACGGTCTTGCCTGTATCGCGTTTCGAAAGTTCAGTGGCGAGCTTCACACGCTGGCTTTCGCCTCCCGACAAGGTGGTGGAAGGCTGCCCCAGCTTGATATAGCCCAACCCTACTTCCTGCAACACCTTAATCTTATTCAGAATCTGTGGCACGTTTTCAAAAAACTCTACCGCACGGTTGATGGTCATATCCAGCACATCGGCAATCGACTTTCCTTTGAAGCGCACCTCCAGAGTCTCGCGGTTGTACCGCTTGCCGTGGCACACCTCACAAGGCACCAGCACATCGGGCAAGAAATTCATCTCAATGGTCTTGTAACCGTTTCCTCCGCATGCCTCGCACCTGCCTCCTGACACATTGAACGAAAAGCGTCCGGGCTTGTATCCGCGCATCTTCGCTTCGGGAAGACTTACAAAGAGATTCCGGATATCGCTGAACACGCCCGTATAGGTAGCCGGATTGGAACGCGGCGTACGCCCCAACGGCGACTGGTCGACATTAACCACCTTATCAATGTATTCCAGCCCTTCGACGGCATCGTAAGGCAACGGGTCTTGCAACGAGCGGTAGAAATGTTGCGAGAGAATGGGCTGCAAGGTATCATTAATCAACGTAGACTTGCCGCTTCCGGAAACCCCAGTCACGCAAATCAGCTTGCCCAACGGGAATTCCACATCGACATGCTTCAGGTTGTTTCCCCTCGCTCCCCGAATCCAAAGCGATTTCCCGTTTCCTTCCCGGCGCTTGGCAGGCACTTCGATTCTCATTTGCCCGTTAAGGTATTGCGAGGTCAGCGTACTGGTCTTCAGCATCTCAGCTGGGGTTCCGGCGAAGACCACTTCCCCACCCAGCCGTCCGGCTTTTGGTCCCATATCGACAACATAATCAGCCGCAAGCATCATGTCCTTGTCGTGCTCTACCACGATGACGGTATTTCCCAAATCACGCAATTCCTTCAACGAATTTATCAGGCGGATATTGTCGCGCTGGTGAAGCCCGATGCTCGGCTCGTCGAGGATATACAACACGTTTACCAGTTGCGACCCTATCTGCGTGGCAAGGCGGATGCGCTGGCTCTCGCCTCCCGAAAGGCTGACCGAAGAACGGTTGAGCGACAGGTAATCCAACCCCACATCCAGCAGGAACTTCAGGCGGGTACGGATTTCTTTCAAGATTTCCGCTGCAATCAGGCGCTGCTTCTCTTCCAGAAAAGGCTCCACATGCTGCAGCCATGCATAAAGCTCGCTAATGTCCATCGTAGCCAGCTGGTAAATGTTCTTATCGTGGATACGGAAATGTAACGCCTCCTTATTCAACCGCGCCCCCTTGCATTCGGGACATACATCGGTCTTGGCAAACTGATCCGCCCATTTCTGTGCGGTAGCCGAAGCCTCCCGGTCCTGCATCAGCTGGATATATTTGACAATCCCCTCGTACGTCACAAAATAATCGGACGAAGCATGTATCAGGGAATCTTTTATCTTCAAACGTTCGTCGCATCCGTACAATATCTCGTTAATGGCATCCTCGGGCAACTGGTTGACCGGTGTCTTCAGGTTTGCGTCATACCGTTCGAGCAAGGCATCGATTTGCCAGAATATCATGCCATTCTTATACTTTCCCAGGGGAGCAATCGCCCCTTCGTAGACCGAGAGGGAACGGTTGGGAATCACTTTGTCCACATCTATCAGATTGACGTAACCCAATCCCTTGCAACGCGGGCACGCACCCTGAGGCGAATTGAAAGAGAAATTATGAGGAGCCGGCTCCTTGTACGAAAGTCCCGTGACGGGACACATCAGCCGCTTGCTGTAATGGCGTACGTTTTCGGTCTGCGCATCGAGTATCATCAGCAGCCCGTCACCCTGCTGCATCGCCGTAGCCACGCTCTGTTTCAGGCGTTTCTCCTCTTTGTCCGTCACCACGGTCTTATCGATAACCACCTCGATATCATGGTTCTTATAACGGTCCAGCTTCATGCCATGCACAATTTCCTTCACCTCTCCGTCGACCCGCACATACAGGTAGCCTTTCTTCCGCACCTGTTCGAAAAGTTCTTTATAATGCCCCTTCCGAGTACGCACCAACGGTGCCAGGATATAAATCCGTTTTCCTTTATAGTCGCGCCGGATAAGGTCGAGAATCTGTTCTTCGGTATACTTCACCATCTTTTCGCCCGACAAATACGAATAGGCTACTCCGGCACGCGCAAAGAGCAAACGCAAATAGTCGTAAATCTCGGTAGTGGTACCTACGGTAGAACGAGGATTCTTATTCGTGGTTTTCTGCTCAATGGAGATCACCGGACTCAACCCCGTAATCTTATCCACATCGGGCCGCTCCATTCCTCCCAGGAAATTGCGGGCATATGCCGAAAAGGTTTCGATGTAACGACGTTGTCCCTCGGCAAAGATAGTGTCAAAAGCCAACGATGACTTCCCGCTCCCACTCAGACCTGTAATGACCGTCAGGCTGTCGCGGGGTATATCTACATCTATATTCTTCAAGTTGTGCACACGGGCACCCTCTACACTGAGCGTTTGGTTTTCTTCTTTCATACTTAACAGGTGATATATCCTCGCAAAGATATAAAAACCTTACCGAACTGCCATACTCCGCAAAGAAAAAGTAACAAATGACGCAAGCCAGATAACTTCGTCTGGTGTAAGATTATTAATCTTCCGCTTGTAAGATTATTAATCTTGCAGCCTGAAGATTATTAATCTTACAGCGGATGAACCTATCACTTATTCAGTCCTTTGTTGTAAACAAACCTTTCTTGTCGCCCTGCTGTATATCACGATAATCACTAGGGTGGTCAGCATCTCTGACAAGCACAATGCCAGCCAGATGCCCTTCGTCCCTATGGCTTGGGGCAAAAGGATGAAAGAAGGTATCAAGAAGATAAACCCGCGCAACAGAGCCAGGAAAGTTGCGGGTTTCACCCGTTCCACGCTCTGATAATATCCTATAACGGTAAGGTTAAGGATAAAGAAGATGAAAGCAGCAGAGAAATAGGGATACCCTGCAATGGCTATACGGGCGGCAGGATTATCCGGACTGATAAACAGCCCCACCAGTATATGCGGAAACAAAGTGAATGCAGCCATGATGATGCCTCCGCTCACAACAGAAGTAAGCAGCGCGATACGTTCTGTTGCCACCACTCTTGACCGATAGCCCAAGCCGAAATTATAGCTGATGATGGGCTGCGCCGACTGTGCAATGGCATTGCCGACCATAAACACGAACGGTATGTAGTAGCAAACTATGCCGAACGCACCCACACCGTTATCGCCCAAGTATTTCATGAACACCTGATTGCCGACAAACATCAGCGTGGCAAGCGTGGCTTCCGTCAACAAGGCGGACGAACCGATGCGGCACTGGTATCCTAAGTTGCGGAAAGAAAGCCGCATGCTTTTAACACTCCACTTGACCGGATAAAAGCGCAATTTACGGGCAAACCGGAACAGATAGACAAGCCCGATGAGACCACCGGCGAACAAGCCTATCGTAGCGGCAAATGCCGCACCCATCAATCCCCAACCTAAAGGAAATATGAACAGCCATCCAAGCAGGACGCTGATAAGGGCTGCTGCCACGTTGCACATCATGGCAAGCCTTGGAGCACCGTCCAAACGTATGATGAACAGGCAAACGGAACACCACATCTGGAACATCAGCGAAGGAACAAACCACAGAAGGTATTCCCTGACCAGCGGGGCAAGATGTTCCGACGCGCCTAACAGCCGTGCGGTGGCAGAAGGATAAGCCATCATCAAAACAGCCGGAATGAGCGCCACAACCGTTACAAACAGGATGGCCTGGGTCACATTGATACGGGCCGCTTTGGACTTTCCACGTGACAATTGTATGGAAGCCACCACCGATGAGCCTGCCCCGACCATCAGTCCCACGCCGGTAAACAGCATGAGCAAGGGGATGCAGATATTGATGGCGGCAATGCCGTCGCTGCCTATCCCATGCCCGACAAATATGCCGTCTATGGCTGTGACGGCCGACATGCTCAACATGCCGAACAATGTAGGGATAAAATACTTCTTGAACAGTGTAAATACTTTCACTGTACCTAAATCAATAGCATCTCTTTTCATTTTCTTATCGTTTTATTTTTATTGTCATGTTATTCGACAAACAAAAAGCCGGATAAGGTGATTGGTTTTACCCAGTCATCTTATCCGGCATATTATCTGCCCTCCGATGAGGATTACAAAACGCTTTCTTTCGTAATTTCGCTGCAAAGGTGGGTCAAAGATTTGGAGTATGCAAAATTCTGGCTGATTTTTTTCAAAACAGTTTCTGAATGTCAACATTCTGCCCCTACATGGGTTATTTACGGAATTCATTAACCATCTTACCCCATAGTTGTAAGACAAACATCCGCATGTAATGCGACAAGTTGAACTTGTTCGAATCCAACATAACTTCCTTGCAAAATGCAGTAGTACTGACTTTGCCAATGAAGTATAAAAAGCAAATTTAGAAGCTGTTTTGAATTTCTCCAAAAAGTTTTTCTTGGCTTGATGTATCCGTTTTCGTGTGTGCTTTGGGCGATAAATTCAAAACAGCTTCTTAAACATCACCTAAAGCCCTTGCCTTTTCGCCTCTTCCCAGATAGCGTCCATCTCTTCCAATGACATATCCGTCAGTTTCCGTCCGGCTTTCAGCGTATGTTCTTCCAGATAGTTGAACCGGCGGATAAACTTCTGATTTGTCCGCTCCAAAGCATTATCGGGATTGATTTTATACAGACGTGCGGCATTGATAAGGCTGAACATTACGTCGCCGAACTCGGCTTCCGCCTTCTCCTTATCCATTGTGGCTACTTCCGATTCGAACTCGCTGATTTCTTCCTTCACCTTGTCCCATACCTGCGTACGGTCTTCCCAATCAAATCCCACGTTACGCGCCTTGTCCTGAATGCGGTATGCTTTTATCAGTGAGGGCAATGCCTCGGGCACTCCGCTCAACACAGACTTGTTCCCGTCTTTTTCCTTCAGCTTGATTTGCTCCCAGTTCTCGGAAACCTGCTCTGCCGTGTCCGCCTTCACTTCGCCGAATACGTGTGGATGGCGGAATATCAGCTTGTCGCACAGGCGGTCGCACACGTCCTTGATGTCGAAATCGCCCGTCTCGCTTCCTATCTTGGCATAGAACACCACGTGAAGCAACACGTCGCCCAATTCCTTGCAAATGTTTTTCTTGTCGTCCTTCATCAGAGCGTCGCACAACTCATACACTTCTTCTATCGTGTTGGGACGCAAACTCTCGTTGGTCTGCTTCCGGTCCCACGGGCACTTTACCCGCAACTCGTCGAGCACATCGAGCAACCGCCCGAAGGCTTCTATCTTTTCTTCTCTTGTATGCATATACCTATCATTTTATCGTTTGCAAAAGTAAGGAAAAGCTTCGGAAAAACCTATTGCGGATTTGAAAAAGTCAGAGGGAATTAGGGGGAGTTAAGGAGTTAGAAGGAGTTAGAAGGAGTTAGAAGGAGTTAAGGAGTTAGAAGGAGTTAAGGAGTTAAGGAGTTAAGCCAATACTTTTACTGATGTTTCCACCAACAAAGCTATTGACTTAACTCCTTAACTTCTTAACTCCCGATTGGCATGAATCAGAAAGACAATCCGTCGTTCCAACCCGGGTTCTGAGTCAGATTCGGATTCAGCGACCGTTCGTTGATAGGTATCGGATACAGGTAATCACGCTCTTCATTGAAAGCCGTGCGTACAATATCGTGATGATAATCGACATACCCATGATCGCCTTCCGACAGAATAATGTCCGACCCTATCTGATATACCTGCGCATCGGGCACTTCGGGTTCAGTATCGCCTTCATCGTACAAAACCACGTCAATCTGACCGTCGCCGCTCAGGTCATATTCACCTGCGCCGGGGAAATACATGCCCATAATAGACTGGTTGATGCAGGCACCCGCTTTCCAGCGCACCAAGTCATCGAAACGGAAACCTTCCTGAGTCAACTCAATGGCACGCTCGCGACGGATTTCCAAGATAACCCCTTGATTGCTTCCGGTCACATTGGTATAGCCATAATCGGCAGACGACAGGTAACTATCGGGATTTGCGTTAGCCTGAGCCATATCCAAATGCGGCATACCTACACGGTCACGGATTTCATTCACCGACTTATCCAAATCTTCTTGCGTCAATGTTCCCAGTTCTGCCTTAGCCTCAGCAAAATTCAGCATGACTTCAGCCAGACGGAATACAGGAAGGTCGCAGGTAGAACGGTCGTTACGGTCTACCTGACCGCCCGAAGCTGTCGGGTCTTGCACATATTTTATCGGCTGGTATCCTGTTACACTAACCGACAAGTCGGGAGCCAAAATGTCCGTCTGCCCGATACGGTGATAACCCGGAGTACGAATGCTCTGAGCCAAACGCGGGTCACGGTCTTTCACTTCCTCTGTAAAAGGCATCGTTTCCCATCCTTCACGGTCGGTAAAGCGTGTTCCGTCTTTCATCAAATAAGCATTGATGAGTTTACGGGTTACGCCCGGACGTCCTTGTGTAGGAACCAATGTATGTGCCGTAGCATTGTGGTAAACACTCATGCCGTAATCGAACTTGATGGCAAGGATGTATTCATCGGGATTGGCATCTTCTTCAGCAAAAAGCGTCAAGTAATCCTCTTCCGGATTATCCGTCGAATACAGATGATATTTACCGCTGTTTATCAATTCTTCCGCTGCATCCGCTGCCTGTTGTAAATAATAGGTATAATCATGTCCGTCCAAAGTCAGGTTATGATATTTCCGGTATGTTCCTTCATACAAGCAGAAACGAGATTTCAATGCCAATGCTGCCCAACGGTTTACACGGAAAGGACTGCTGGTTTCTTCTTCCTTGGTAGGCAGATTCTCGATAGCATAATCTACATCAGCCAGCATATTGGTCATCACCAATTCACGAGAATCACGGGCTTTATACAAATCGGGGTCGTCCGAAAACAGTTCTTTATCATACCAAGGCACATCGCCGAAACGCTTTACCTTATCATAATAGAAGAAAGCACGGAAGAAACGTGACACAGCTGTATATTTAACGGCTGCTTCTGCATCCTCACACTTATCTATATTTCCCAACAAGGTATTAATACTTCGCAAAACAGTCCACGACCATCCGCCCCCACTGGCAGGCACGATACGGTTTTCACCTCCCAACATCTCGTCAGATAATTCCTGTTGCACATACAAATCGCTTTGTTCATCGTAAGGCGACTTATTAAGAATGCTATTATAGAAATTATTGCTGAAAAGCTGAAGGTCTGTTTCGGTCTTGAAATAGTTCGTGTCCACAATCTTATCCAGCGGCTCTTTGTCAAGCCAGTCATCACACGAAGAAAGTCCGGCAAGCAACGCCAACGCTATAAATATAGTTTTCTTTTTCATAATTGTTTTTTCTCTTCTGTTTAAAAGTTCATGTTAGAAAGTGACATCAATACCGAACAGGAACGACTTCTGCCACGGATAGAAAGCATTGTTGTAAGCATCGCTCCGGTCGATAGCGCCTTCTGGATCAACATACTTGGTATGTTTCTTGAGAGGAGACCAGTAACAGAGGTTTTCACCTGTAAAATAGATGCGTATAGCTTCAATACCGGCTTTTTGAGTCCATTGTTGTGGAAGGGTATAACCTACGGTTAAAGTTTTGAAACGCAAGTAACGCAAATTCTGCAAATAACGGTCGTTTACATTGCTCAGCACACCGCCTGATGCCGAATAAGCCATCGCACGCGGGAAATAAGCGTCCGGATTTTCGGGCGACCATACATCTTTCAAGAAATCTTTCTGCAAGAAAGACAAGTAAGGATAAGAATACGGACCCCAGAAAGGCATCGACTGACCGGTAGGATACCAATAGTGGTTACCTGTTCCTTGAAAGAACGCCGACACATCAATACCGTTCCAGCGTACACTTGCCGTAATACCGTATGAAAGCGAAGGCAATTCATTACCAAGTATCTTACGGTCTCCCGGATTGTCTACATTGTTGCTGCCGATACCGATTTTATTATCGCCATCCAAATTGACAAACTTCACGTCACCAGCCTGCCAGCCTCCAGTCTGCCCCTTCAATACATAACTCAAATCCAACTGTTCTGCGTATGCCTTTGCTTCTTCGTCACTTTGGAAAAGCCCGTCTGTTACGAATCCCCAAATTTCACCAATTTCCATACCTTCGTAATAAGGTTGGGCAAAAGTCTTGTCTTTGTTATCATACTTTGTAACAACACTCTTATAGTCACTCAAGTTGAAACCGATGCTATACTCGAACGGCTTGCTGCCCAAAGTCAACTGGTCACGCCAGTTCAACGTGATTTCATATCCTTTTGTACGCAAATCTGCCGCATTCATATCAGGCACACTTGCGCCATATACACCAGGCAGTTCCACACCGTCGGTCAACATATCCCGCGTATCACGTATATAGCCATCCACTGTTAGGTTCAAACGGTTGCCCAACATTGTCAAATCGAAACCAAAGTCCCATTGCTGAGCGGTTTCCCACGTCATATCCGAAGCGATAGGTGCTCCCAATGTAGAATATTTAGGCAATACGCTTCCTTCGCCGAATGTGTAACCTAAGTTGGCGATTGAAATCAGACGGGCAAACGTATAATAAGAAGATACATTCTGATTACCCAAACTACCGAACGAAGCCCGAATCTTCAAGTTATCTACCAAACGGCGTGCCGGACGGAAGAAAGGTTCTTCCGAAATACGCCATCCTACAGAAGCCGAAGGAAAGAATCCCCAGCGGTTGCCTTTCGCAAAACGGGAAGTACCGTCGTAACGCCCGCTCACTTCGAACAGGTAACGGCTCTTGTAATCGTAGTTGATACGGCCGAAGATACCCAATAGCGCATATTCGTTCTGACCACCTCCTACACCGGTTATGACCGCTCCGTCTGCATTTTGACCGACCAAACCTAAATCATCCAAATCGGCAGATACCAGGTTTTCGCCGTATGCCGAAACATTCTTGCTTTTCCAAGCCTCGTAGTTCATACCGGCAACTACGGTCAAATGATGTGCATCGTTGAACGTATCGGTATAGTTTCCATAAATATTGGTTGAATAATAATGACTCGTATTAACCCATTCATCCAAACGGTTGGCACCCGCACCTGTAGCATACGAAAGTAATTCGCCATCGGGATATTCACGGTAATACATCGGATTGGAACGGCTCGTATTACGGGTCTGATACAGACGATACGTAAAGTCTCCCGTAAAGCTCAATTCCTTTATCGGAGAATACACTACACGAGTGGTATTCGAGAAGTCTGTGCCACGCTCTACATTGCGGTGCGAATCTTCACCCAATAAAATATGACGCCCATTTGCCACTTTATAATTTAAATAAGGTGTACTATACAACCATGAACCGTCGGGATTCTTCTGTGGAAAGCAAGCTAAAGCGTGGCGGGCACTGTATGCCAACGTATTTTCTACACTGCCATCACCCAAATAGTTGTATTGCGAACCATAGAACGAAGTATTATTCGACAAAGTAAACCATTCATTGATACGGAAATCAATCTTCGAACGCAGATTGTATTTCCGGAAAACATCGGGATTCTCACGCAAGATACCAGTCTGCTTGTCGAACGAACCGGAAAGGAAATACTTGATATCATCTTTTCCTCCACTGATAGAAAGATTATGTTGCTGCATCGGACGGTTATCGCGATACAATTCATGCCACCAGTCGTGGTTTCCATAATATACCCATTGGCGGCGTCCGTTTCTCACTTCTTCCACTACCCACGGACGGTCGGGATGTTCAGTCTTATCATTCACACGGTCCAGCAAAGCCTGCATATCTTGGTCTGTATAATCGACATACAACGTACCCGAATCAGCTTGCCAAAATTTATTAATGGTATATACCGACCAATAACCGGTTGTTTCATATTCGGTAGAAGTGGTAGGAGCTTGCCAACCGAAACGTCCGCTATAATGTACTGTAGCCTTTCCGTCTTTAGCGGCACCCGACTTAGTAGTAACCAAAATCACACCGAAGGCAGCACGTGCACCGTAAATAGCTGCTGCAGAAGCATCTTTAATAACCGAAATAGATTCTACATCATTCGGATTGATACGGTCCAATTCGCCTACTGCACCGTCTATCAGCACCAACGGTTCGGCATCGTTGATAGAAGTCACACCACGCACATTGATACTGGCAGAGCTTCCTGGAACTCCAGAAGAAGTAGTGACGTTCAGACCAGCCACCGTACCCTGTAACATATTGCTCAATGAACGGGTTACGCGGTTTTCCAATTCATCACCTCCTACCGTCGCAACCGCACCGGTCAGGTTTACTTTCTTCTGTTTACCGTAACCGACCACAACCGTTTCGTTCAGCAAAACGGCATCTTCTTTCATGTGAACAGTTACGCTGGATTGATCAGGAGCAACCTTTACTTTCTGCGAAGCAAAACCGATGTAAGATACATTCAAAACTACCTCTCCTGCAGGCACTTGAATCGTAAACGCACCATCGATATCGGTTACCGCTCCAATGGTAGCACTCTCTACCGCAACCGTCACGCCGATCAAAGGCTCATCGTTTGCGTCAAATACTTTTCCCGATATGGTTCTGTTTTGAGCAGAAAGTGTCATAGCACTCCCCACTACGAACAACATCAAGAATACAACTACTGATTTTAATGTTCTCATTGTTTATGAATTAAAGAAATGTGTATTTTATAAGTCGATAGTCTGTGTATAGACTTCGCCGAAACGGTTGGTAAACTCTATTTTGATTTGTCTGGCACCATCGGAAGGCATGGCACGGAACAAGTGAGCCGTAGGTTCAGCCTGGCTGCGGTCTTTCAGTTGCGAAGCACGCTCTTCATCCGAACCGACAAACTGTTCCATATCCCCCATCGGCTTGCCATCCTGATACCATACCACACGGCAAGCACTGTCCCAGTCCCAGACATTGGCTACCACAAAACTGCTTTGAGCCGTAAACTCTCCTTTATTATATATACGGAACTGATAAGCGAAATCGCGGCGCGTTGCTTTGTAATGCCATTTCACATTATCGCCATCTACATCTACTACCATATAGCCATTGGGTGCACCACACTGGTTTACCCAACCAGCCCACCAGCCGCCACAAGCTGCGCCGATGTTGTGCTCGTAAAGCGTAGGAGTCACTTCGTTGTTCTGGAAGAAATGCGTATGCCCGGAGAATACATGCACCTTATAATCTTTCAATACTTCCTTCAAAGCATCCGCATTACGGACATTTCCGCCCGGCGACACTTTATTCCATACCGGCGCATGCAGGTTCAAGATAACCAGACTTCCTTTGGGCACATAACTTAAATCCTTCTTCAGCCATTCCAACTGCTGCCCTGTAAGGCTTTCTACATAATTCTTCCCACCCACATAGTTGATGTCTTTCATCGTTACAATGTGCGCCTTGCCGATATTAAACGAATAATCGGTGGGACCGAAATAGCTTCCGTATATCCTTTCACCGTATACCGGAGTGCCCATCGCCATATTGTGAAGGTCTTGGTATTGCTTATCGAAATCATGGTTTCCGATGCATTGGAAGAAAACAGCACCGGTATTTTTTACCGACTCTTGATATTCATCGAACAATGGCATGTTGTCCCACACCAAATCACCCAAGGTCATGGCAACCACTTCACGCGTCTGCTTTAAAGAATCGATAACTTCTTTCAAATCGGGTACCGTTTCCTGACGCCAGCGCTTCAGTTGTTTTTCATTTTTTACCTGAGGATCCGATATGGCTATATAATGGAAACGTCCGTCTGCTTGCTTCCGCTTCTCCAATACGAAATCATACTTTCCGCCTGCTTGAGCCAAGTCACGTACCGCAATATAATGTCCTGTAGCCAACCCGTCCTGCTGTGGCAAAACATACGCAGCCGGAGTAGATATTGCTACAAATTTACTGATTGTCGTATCCGAATTCAATGCCCATGCTCCCAGCTTGTCTGTCTTGGTAAAATGCACACCGTCATTTACCACCACACCAGGTATTCCCTTACCGCTTTGGTCTGTCACCTTCCCATTGAAACGCAACATTGCTTCCTGAGCACCTGAAGCCAGGCACATACCACAAAAGAAAGCACTAATAATTAAAGATTTACCATCCATCTTTACTTTTGATTTTATAAATTTAATCTAGTTTTGTTTACGAAAGCAAAAGTAAACCTGTGGCATTTCAAATCTGTTACACCTTAATGACATTACTATGTGAGAACAAAGACAAAACCAATACAAACAAAAAATGCATACCTGAACCCATGACAAGGATTCAAGTATGCATTTTGATGAACATAAGTGAGTGAACCGTTTCACATAAGTAAGTCGGGCGTTTCACATAAGTAAATCAGGCCGATCACTTATGTTCGTTCGAGGGAGCTTTTTAACCATCAAGCCCAAAAAACTTTTTAGAAGCTGTTTTGAATTTATCGTGCGATGATTTGGGATGAGTTTTTGAGGCATTTTCGCTTCTGTGATGAGGAAGATAGCGGGCTATCTGACGAAGAACAGGGGCGAAA
>NZ_NFJA01000023.1:0-44002 GCF_002159615.1 Bacteroides sp. An279 | reverse complement strand
TTATTGTTTGGTACCTTTAAAGATATAACATTTTTCCAATTGACCGGCTGATTTGAGATCTGAAGATGCTTATAACATTATTCTTGAATCAATTCAAAACAGTTTCTTATAATTATATTTTTTTCAGATTCATTGTCGTTTGATTTAGGTGATTCGCTCTTGCGGGAGACTGTCATTTCACCAGCACTGTCCCGCCTTCGGGCTGGATGGTCACTTTCACTCCGGACGGTTTCTTTATCCTTGTCTTTCCCGTCTGAAGGATGCGGTCTTTCGTGTCCGAATAGTACGACACTTCGTCCCCTTCGCTGAGCATAGGAAGGTTCAAGGTCAGCTTCAAGGGTTCTTTCCCGGCATTGATTCCGGCGATGTACCAGCGGTTACCGTGGCGGCGGGCCAGTACGCAGAACTTGCCGGGATAGCCGTCGATGAACACAGTCTCGTCCCATGTGGTAGGCACTTCTTTCACGAGGTCCAGTGCGGGACGGGGAGCGTCGGTCAGGTTGTTCGGCGTGATGGGGAAGTTCTGTATCGGATTCTGGAAGAGGACAGCTGTAGCGAGCTGGAATGCATCGGTGGTCTTTCTGATTGCGCCTCCGTCGTTCGTGCGGTTGTACCGCTTGTTCAGGATGCTGCCACCGAACTCCATGCAGCCTACCGTGTTGCGGATGAACGGGTGCAGGCAGGCGTTGAACGCTTCCATATCGTCATAATGCTGGCTGAACATGAAGTTTTCCGAGGCGAGCACCGCTTCGCTGCCCACATAGTTGGGGTACATGCGCTCCCATCCGCGGGGAAGTGTACATCCGTGGAAAATGACCATCAGCCCGTAGTCGTCCGCATCGCTCAGAATGGCTTCGTAGAGGCGCATCGTCTCCTGCTTGTCTCCTCCGAAGAAGTCTACTTTGATGCCCTTCACGCCTATCTTCTTCATCCATTTCATTTCCTTCTTGCGCTCGATGGGGTTGTCCATTCGGTTGGTCGGTCCCTGCACGATGTCGTTCCAGTAGCCGCTCGAGCTGTACCAGAGGAACAGGTCGACGTTCTTAGAGCGTGCGTAGGAGACGAGCCGCTCGATTCCGTCCTTGCCGATGTTCGTGTCCCACCAGTTGTCGACCAGTGTGTACTTGAAACCCATCTCCGAGGCAAGGTCGACAAATTTCACCTGGTCGTCGTAGTTGATGCTCGCGTCCTGCCATACCAGCCAGCTCCATGTGCCCTTGCCGTACCGGTAGACGTGTTCCGAAGCGTAGCGCGGCTCCACCACGTCCCAGGGGACGGTGGTCTCGACTATCGGCTTGAGGTTGTCGCCGACCGTGATTGTCCTCCACGGGGTCGAGCCCGGCAGGGCAAGGCCGGGGGCGACGGTTCCGTTCCCGTTGTTCTCCTCCGGCATGGGGAAGGCGACGGTGAACAGGCCTTCCGGCGTGGCGTCGCTCAGGTGCGAGGCGCAATACCTTGAGTCTACACCGGTTTCGCTCACCAATGCCCATCCGTCATCGCCGATGCGGAACAGGCCGGGGAAGGTAAACCCTTCGCCGAACTGGGAGCGGGTGGTGAGGGGAGCGTCCGTGATGTATTCTTCTTCGTAGCTCGGTTTGGTACGCTTCCATCCTATCATCGGCTTGCTCTGGGGGGTAAGGAACACGGTGGTGTGCGACGGGAAGTCGAATCCCGTGGCCTCACGCTTGATGACGATGCTGCCCGTCTCGCCGTAGCGCGGCATCTCGTAGCGGAAGGCGATGTCGTTGTCGCTCACTCGGAAAGTCACGTCCACCGGCTTCTTCTCCGCGTTTTCGAGGGTCACCGTCAGTTCGTTGGCACGGTATGCGACCTCCGAACGCTTGATGCGGTCCAGCCGGTAGTTCTCCTCGACGGTACGGGACTTCTGTCCGGCGTAGGTCATCTCCCGGCTGAAGTCGCCGACGTTCGAGACGAAGCCGAGGGGGGAGTTCTCGAGGATAGTTTTCCCCCGGTAGGTCACTGAATAGAACGGATTGCCGTCCGTCACTGATATGTCCACTTTAAGCAGGTTGTCCGGTCCGGAAACCGTGGCCTGTTGCGCCCAGAGGGATGCGCCCCCCAGCGCGAGCACGAATAATGCGATTTGTCTTTTCATGGTGAAAGTTTTGTATGGTTTTGTTGATGAATGCAATCGTTCGTTTTTTTTCGTTATAAAATAATGAATCTTCCGGTCGTGCGCAAGTCCGGCACGGCTGTCCTGACCTCTGACAGCTCCAATCCTGCAGGATAAGCACCGTCCCCGCCGGGGGCAACACTTATCCTGACGTTTTGATACTTTCCCGCCAGGGAACAGTACTTATCCTGTATGATTAGTGTTGTCCTCGGGCGGTATCGGCTTTTTTCCTGACGTTTTGCTACTTTTCCCTACCGCGCGCACGTTATTTCGCGGGTGGAGGCTCCGATGCCTTCCCCCTCCACGGTCAGCGTAGCCGTTCCGGTTCCGCCGTCGCTCTGGAGGAGAATCTGCGCCAAGCCGTTGAACGTCTTCACATGGTAGGTGCGGGCGTTGCGGTTCGTCGGACGCTCGTCCTCCTTGTAGGCCGGGTCTCCGTTGCCCACGCCGAGTATGCGTACCGGGCCGTCCACCGTCAGCTTGAGCGGAACGCAGGCGGCCGGGGTGAAGTTCCGCTTCCCGTCCTGAAGTTCTACGCGGACGACCGCCACGTCACGGTTATCCGCGCATATCGTGTCACGGTCCGCGTCCAGCAGGATGCGCCGCGGCGCTCCGGCGGTGCGCACGGTGCGGACCAGCAGGCGTTTTCCGTTCCGATAGCCGACGGCCTTCACCGTCCCGGGCCGGTAGACCGTCTCCCACGACAGATAGCCGTTCTCCGGCATCGGCTTGCGTCCCAGTTTCTTTCCGTTGACTATGAGTTCCACCTCGTCACAGTTGCTGTACGCCCATACGCTCACGCTGTCCCCTTCGTGTCCTTCCAGATTCCAGTGGGGGAAAATGTGCAGCACGGGCTCGTCCGTCCACCACGCCTTCAGGTACCATGCCTCATTCTTCGGGAATCCGCAGTAGTCGAAGATTCCCTTGTGCGAGCCGGTCTGCGGATATCCGATGGGGTTCGGCTCGCCGCGGAAGTCGAATCCTATCCAGTAGAACAGTCCTCCGAGCCAGGGACGTTCGTCGTAGAACCTCCATCCCCGTCCGATGCGGTTCAGCGTTCCGTCCTTTTCGTCAGGGGTGCGGTTGAGTGTGGCTATGTGTCCCTCCTTCGTGTTGTCGTAATAGATTCCCCTCGTTCCGCATCCGGAGATTTCCTCTGTGCCGATACCGATGCGTTTGGGGTATTCCGTCCGGTATTTGTCTATCGGGTTCTGAAGGATGTAGTTGTAGCCCGCCACGTCCGCGGGTATCAGCACGGACGGACCTCCGGCGGAAGCCACGGTCATGAGCCGCGACGGGTCGAAGCGGTGGCAGTATGCACGCATGGAGGCGACGACACGCTCTCCCTGTCCGCTCCATTCCATCCCCCATTCCTCGTTGCCCACGCTCCATAGGATGATGCTCGGATGGTTCCGGTCCCGTTCTATCATGCGTTTCAGCAGGCGGACATGTTCCTCGTTGACCCCGGTCAGGCGGTTTTCTTCGATGACCAGGATGCCCAGACTGTCACATGCGTCCAGCAGTTCCGGAGTCATGGGATTGTGCGAAGAGCGGTAGGCGTTGCATCCGAATTCCTTGAGACGTTTCAGACGGAAAGTCTGCAGCGCGTCGGGAACTGCGGCCCCGGTTCCGGCGTGGTCCTGGTGCATGTTCACTCCTTTCAGCTTCAGGGATTTCCCGTTCAGCAGGAATCCCCGGTCCGCGTCGAAACGGATGTCACGTATTCCGGTGGTGGTCATGTAGGTGTCCACGAGCTTTCCGTCACGTAATACTTCTGTGCGCACCTTGTAGAGGTAGGGCGTGTCCACGCTCCACAATCTTGGATTGTCTACAGTCAGTTCAGTGGAGATTGTCTGCATGGTTTTCGGTGCCAGCGGACTTCCCTCCTGTTCGTAACTCTTCACTTCCCTGCCTTCCCTGTCAAGCAGCGTGTGGCGCAGACGGTAGGAGGGAACCGTCTCCGTGCCGGAATTCTCCATTGTCGTCTCTATGGTGAGCGTTGCCCGGTCATACGGCTCTTTGAGCGTACTGCGGACGAATGTGCCGAATGGGGCCACATGGAGCGTAGATGTCTTGTTCAGCCAGACATGGCGGTAGATTCCCGCCCCTTCGTAGAACCATCCCTCTTCCATGGTTGCGTCCGCGCGGACGGTAATCAGGTTCTCTCCTCCGTAGTTCAGGTATTCGGAGATGTCATACACCTGAGTGGCATATCCGCTGGGTTCTCCGCCCAGATAGAATCCGTTCACCCAGACGCGGGAGTCGCGGAAGATGCCGTCGAACTGCAGGTAGATGTGCCTGCCTTTATCCGTCTCCGGGATAGCTATAGTCTTGCGGTACCATCCCACGCTCGTCTCGGGATATTTGTGCCCGACGGTCTTGTAGCCGTGGCTGTGGCTGGCATCTTTGGAATAGGGCATATCCACCACCCAATCGTGCGGGACATCCACGCGCTTCCAACCCGAAGCGTCGAATTTCGGTGAGTATGGTCCCGTGTTGTGTACGGATGCGGCTTTGGTGAGGTAGTTGAAGGCTTCCGTTCCGCACCCGAAGTCCTTTTCGGGCGATGCGGCGTTCCCGAAGGCGAATTGCCAGTCCTCGTCAAGCCGGATCCGTTCGCGCTGTGCCCGGATGATGGTGCTGTGTCCCAGCATACAGAACAGGACGGCTGCGGCCAGAATGCGGGTAGTCAGTTTCTTGTGACTCATGCTCATTTGAATGTCCAGTATTTGAATTCGATTTGTTTTCCCTTCAATATGAAGAACAGGTCGGCTGTTCCTTTTATCTTTGCCGAAGGCTTGCATTCCAGAACCTGCATCTCCGTATTGTTTATATTGACGGAGGCGAGGAGTTCGCCTTCCGGAGTACTGCGGCGTACTTCGATCGTTCCCTGTCCGCAGGCTTTCACCTGCAGCGCGGAAGGAGCTTTCCCGAACTTTACTCCTCTTACACACAGAATGCCTGTTTCGCCGGAGACGGTCGCCGCCAGCATCTCGCCGGGCTCTTCCCCCTGTACGAACCGGATTTTCTGAGTGGCTGCAACGGTGGATGCCTGCTGGATGGTGAACGGATTCATGGGCTGTATCTGTTCCACGCCTTTCAGTGTCTGGTTCCCCATGTGGATGTCGAGGTTCTTTTCGTCCACCTTGATTTCATCTACACAAATGTTGCGGAACCCTCCGTCCGTATTGTAACTGTGCTGCAGACTCATCGTGTGGTAGAAAATGTACCATTTCCCTCGGTATTTTTCCAGATGGGTGTGGTTGTTGCTGAAATCGAAGCCGTATTCTCCCGGGTTTTTCAGGTAATTGTGACGGTATTCCCAGCTGCAGCTGTCAAGCGGGTTCTTGCTGGTCATGTATGTCATGCAGCAGGTGGTCGGCTTTTCGGTCGGGAAAGGCCAGTCGCTGTAGTCCTGCCAGTCGGTATTGTATGTATATACATAAGTCCCGTTGATGAAGTTCAGTTCATTTGCCTCAAAATGATGGGGAGCATAGATGGGTACTATCGGGCTGTCAATGCTTGTCATGTCTTTTCCTAACCGCATGATGCGTGCGCATGACCCGCCTACGGCCAACCATCCGATACCTTTGTCGTCAATGACGGCTCCGGGGTCGAAAGGAACCCTACAGTCACCCAACTCGGGATTGTTCCCGTCGATGAGGCTTTTGTCGAGCGGGCTGGACCACGGACCGACAGGAGAAGTGGAGGTCAGTACGGCAGTGCCTACTCCACTGTTGGAAAAATAGAGGTAAAAATGTGTCTTTCCGTCTTTTTCTTTCCGTTTGACGATGGACGGAGCCCATGATGCCACAATCCATGGCGCGATGCTGTCTGTCTTGATCAGACCGTGATAAGTCCAATTCACCATGTCGTCCGTTGACATCATGACCAGTGTTTTGATGTGTTCATACGTGTTTCTGCCGTCACGTCCCACTGCTTCATATTGTTGCTGGTCGTTTGTGCCGTAGACGTACAGTCGTCCGTCGTGGACGATTGCTGTCGGATCGGCGGTAAACATGAAATCCAATATCGGGTTCGCGTCTTTTGAAGTCAGTTTTGGAGAAACTTCCGGAACGACAGGCATGTATTTGAAATTGTCAAAGTCCGCATATCCTTGCCCTTCGGCGAAAAGTCCCAGATAGACACCGGTGAACCCTCCGTTGGTCTCAGTGCTCAAATAACGGGTATTCATACGTCCTGCTTCAGTGTAATGTGTGCCGTCTGTAGAATAAGCCAGGGTGTATGTGGCCGCATCTCCTTTGATTCTCAAATAAATGAAATCATCAGGCACCTGGCAGATATCCTTTTCGTAGCAGAGTTCGCTCAGGCGGTAGCGCAGCTTCAGCTTGTTCTCGGAAACGAACAGGTCATAGTGGGCGGAAGGACAAAGGTAGACAGTCATTCCGGCGTTTCCGTTTCCTCTTGCCTGCATTCTTGTGGTGGCCTGGAAATCGATGTCTTCCTGTCTGCGTCCCACGAATGTTGGTGAACAGCCGTAGTCATCCAGTTTTTTTTCGCTTCCTTTTATGCGGAGGAATCCGTTTTTCTCCGTGAGCGAATAGTTTTTTTTGTCTGGGATGCCAATCCAGTTCCATTCCGCTCCTAACTGCGGATTGTTGAAATCCCAGTCCGGACTGTTTTTGACGGTGGTTTGGGGAAGTGTCTTGACATCTTTCATATCCAGATTGATGGTACCGTCTCCGTTTACGACAGGCCATCCGTCTTCATTCCATGCGACGGGAGCCAGAAATGTTTCGCGTCCCAGCACGTGGTGCTGTCCGTTTTGCGTGCGGAAACCGAGGCATACCAGCCACCAGGAACCGTCGTGTGCCTGCACCATATCGGCATGGCCGACTCCCTGTATCGGATTGTTTTCTGCGTTCTGGTTGATGTGGGTCAGAATCGGATTGTCAGGATTGCTCTCATACGGGCCTCCGATGTTCCGGCTGCGGGCGATGGTCACCTTGTGCCCGTATTCTGTTCCGCCTTCGCTTATCATCAGGTAATACCATCCGTCGCGTTTGTAGATGTGCGGTCCTTCGGGGAAACGTCCTCCTGTGCCTCCCCATATACGCTTCGATTCGGAAAGCTGCTCTCCTGTCTTCGGGTTGATTTCGCAGAGCCAGATGGCACCATCGGGATTGCTCACCAGATAGCAGCGGCCGTTTTCGAAATAGAGTGAAGGGTCGATGCCTCCCTGTCTGATCCAGACAGGGTCCGACCATTCTCCATACGGGTTATCGGTATATACCAGAAAGTTTCCCCTGTCTGAAGTGTTGGTTGTAATCATATAGAAAGTACCGTCATTGTAGCGGATAGTGGGTGCGTAGATGCCGCCCCACATGTTTCCTCCTTTGATTTTCAGTTGGGATTCCCGGTTCAGCACGTGCCCGATCTGTTCCCAGTTCACGAGGTCCCTGCTGTGGAAAAGAGGAACTCCCGGAAAATATTCGAACGAGCTGTTCACAAGATAGTAGTCTTCTCCTGCCTTGCAGATGCTCGGATCGGGATGACATCCGGGAATGACCGGATTTTTATATCCTTGTGCAAGGCTATTTCCTGTTGTCAGGAACAATAGTGTGATCAGATAGAATGCCAGTTTCTTCATGTTTCTTGGTCTTGTTTTCGGTGAATAGACAAAGGCACATCGGCACACAGCCTGCGAGACAGTAGTTTGAAGGCCTATGTGTCTTTGTGCCTTTGAGTTTAAGATTTATCTCAGTATGGATATTGTCCTCTTTCCGCTCCTTCTTTCAGCTGGTTGTACACAGTCGGCAGCAGTATCGTTCCGGTACTGCGGTCAAACAGCCCTCCATTTTGTATATCCCATAAGAAAGGAGCCAGTCCGTTGTTCTTGGCTTGTTCTGTAACATAGCCTGTGAAGTAGCCTTGTGACTCATGACAAATCTCTTGAAGTGAATCGACTGGGTGTGTGCGGTACATGGAGCAGTATTCTCCCAATACGAGAGGTATCCCTTTGTCCACAAATTTCTTTTTCATCTTGTCGAACTGTTTACATACGTGCTCTTCCTGCCATCCTTCGTCGATGGGTCCGTATTGGGCGTACGGCTTTCCCCAGAAATAAGTGCTGGTCTCCTCTTCTTCATTCAGACAGAAATTGAACGGGTCGTAATAGTGTACTTCCACGATTGTACGTGCTGAGACAGTATCTTCCGGCAATTCCATCCACATGTCCGTTCTGTTGATGTCGGTCCGCGGGCCTTGGATGACAAGATTGCGGTAAAGGTTGTTCCCACCTGTTCTTCTGACGGCATGCACAAACGCCTGTTCGTATCTGTTGAGGACTGCCATGTCTTCACGGCTTTCTACCACAGGCTCGTTAGCTCCCGCGAAAAGCAATCGTCCGTCGTAGTCTCTGAATGTGGTGGCTATCTGTGTCCATAATTTATATACTTTTGCTTCCACTCTTGCAATGGCATCGGAGGTCATCATGGAAGCATCGCAGGAACCTTCCATCCATCCTCCGTCCCAGTGGATGTTTATGATAGTGTACATGTCTGCATTCATGCAGTAGTCCACCACTTCCTTGACCCTGTTCATCCAGTCTGGTTTGATGGTTATGCCGTCAGCTTCCAGATACTGGTTCCATGAGCAGGGGACACGGATGGCATTGAAGCCCCATGCTTTCATTTGGTCAATTATAGCTTGGGTCGTATGAGGGGCTCCCCAGGCTTCCTCTCCGCCTGTAGCTTCCAGCGTGTTCCCCAGATTGATACCCATCTGGATGGACTTGATGGTTTCGATGGCATCCTTTTCCATTCCCACAGGGTAAGTCTCCGCATTCTTTGAGGTCTGAGTGACTGTGTACTGACGGATATTTCCGCCTGCGTTCATGGTTATGGTTGCTGTACGTCCCGCATCAGTTGTATTCCTTTCTACCGCGATTTTAATGTATTGTTCGTCAGTCGGGTCGCCTGATACATTTGACAAGGTACACCAGGGTTGGTCGCTTGACAGGCTCCATCCCGTATTGGAGGAAAGCTTCGCCATGACGAAAGTCTGTCCGTAGCCGAACGTGATGCTTGTCGATTCTTGTCCGTCAATGCTGAGCGAGAAAACCGCTCCGTCCACTTTGTCGTCCTTGCAGGACTGTAGTCCAAGGACCATTGTCATAAGGAGCAGAAAAAGGTATGTTGTTTTCGTTTTCATATATTTTCAGTTTATATGGTTAATCTTCTTCTTGTTTGATGGGAATAATCCGGATATTGTCTACATATATTTCTACATTTGTGGCTTTAGTGAGGCCGGGATAATTAATATAGAAATTCAATTCGTCACTTATCTTGTTGTTCAGGAACTCACCCCAGGTCTTTTCTTCTACAAGCTTTGTTAACGGAATGCAACATTGCATCCATTTCCCGGTTTCACTTTCTTCTGTAAAACTGTTGATGGGTACATAGTTTTCTAATGTAAAATATGGATCACCCCCCGTATCAGTGCCGTTGGGATGTCCCATTGAAATTTGGATGACTGGGCCATCCATGGGTAATTCCAGATAACATTCAAATTGGAGTTCCAGTTCAGAAATCTGGGTGTATGATGGAATAACATCGGTTGAAGGCCATTTTGCTGTATTGATGAACTGTTTCCACCAAAATAGGTTGCTGGAGTCAATCGTACCTTTTGCTCCTATGCAATTGCCGGTTGAAACATATGGCGGATTTATTCCGTCTGCTACAAACGGAGGATCAGTTCCCCAGCTGAAGCTACCGATTCCATCATAATCTATTATTACATTTTCTATTGGATAGAATATTTCTTCCATCTCAGTCGTTCCGCCTATTGATGTGATGGTAATATGACCGGAATGTGTAGGTGCTTGTGGCATGATAAACGTAAGTTCATCGAAACTTTCAGAAACTGTTACATCCTCTCCCGGAACTTCAAATTCTCCGTTTATGTTGATGTTTGAAACTTCTATGAAGTTTTGGCCAGTTATTGTTACTTCACTTCCGACTACCGGCATTATAGAACTGATATTTGTAATTATAGGTTTGGGCCCGTTCGGTTTAAACTCTATGCTTGCATCGTCTGTGTAGCAATCTAAAATAATCCATCCATCTTGAGTCATTTGGTCTCCCACTGCAAATGTAAGCTCCTCAAAATCGCTATTGATTTGATAGTTCGTTATTTCTTGAGTCACATTAACAGAGTCTGTCGTGTAATAAAGATGCTGTATCTCATAAAAATTAGCACCGATCAGAGTGATGGAATCACCAGGCTGTAGTGGGTAGGTGGCGGCAATTCGGGTTATACTCGGTCCTGGTGAAAGCACATGTAGCGGAAACACGGCAGTTCCATGATTTGTAACGATACGCAATTCGGCCGGTAGTTCCGGATTGGGACCGGATAGTTTAAAATCCTCATCGTATGGGACTGAAATAATCAGACTTGTAGGGGTTGAATATGTAGAATTAAAACTGATTTCTTGTCCATTGATATAGACTTCCATAACACCGCTTAAATTTTCTCCGATAACTGCAATCATTGTTCCCGGATTTACATCCGTAAATGTACTGTCTGCTAATGCAGGATCAGTGAGTCGGATATATTTGATGACAGGCGTTCCGTTTCCATCTCCTTCATTATTTTTACAGGAAGTGGTGGTAAACGCAAAGAATATGGTCAACAATAGTAGGCTTGACCATCCATTTTGGATTATTGTATGAATTATTTTTTTCATAATCTTTTTAGTTTATTCGTTAAAAGTATAAGGAACCGGTTCTTCTCTCAACAATGGATTCTGGATAACGTCAGATTCCGGATAGGGAAGGAATATATCATTATCTGTGATGTTAATTTCTACAGTTGGAGCTGTCCAATGGTCTGGTCCTTCTTGAAAATTACCTTCTGAATCTCGGTTTCCGAAATGTAAATATCCTTGTTTGTCTTTTATAGTGACATCTGCTCTATATCCTCGTTTCTGATTGTTGAAATAGGATAACATTTTTTGAGGTTGCCAGCAATACCATGACACCATATCATACCAATTGCTGAATTCCGCACAATGCTCTATTCTCCGTTCTTTGATGATGTCATCAAATGTAATGGAAGATTTTCTCCAACTCCCTTTTCCGTTAAATCCTCTGTAGCGTACTTTGTTGAAATATTCCAGTCCCGGTCCTGAACTCAAGGACTCGTTGTTACCTAAACAAGCTTCCGCATAGGTCAAGTATACATCTGCCAGGCGCAGGATATAGGTGTTGAGGGGTGAGTTCATGGCAGCTACATAACCGTCGTTGTCATCATCCGGTCCTCCCGGTACTCCTTTTTTTATAGGCGTTCCGGTTCCTGTATAGGTATACCCTCCGTCTGCCATACAAATATATGGATAATAGGACCCGTTGGTGAAAAACGTTGCGTTTCGACGTAAAGTATCTGCCAGTTCATATTGTTCGAGCATGTCTATACCGCCATAAAAGCCTGACCAGGCATTTACTCCTCCTACTACTTCTGGAGAAAAAGCGAGTTCAGACAATAAAGTGTTACAAACTCCCCATTCTCCCAGCGGTACCCATTGCATGGCAAGCAATGATTCTTCGTTGTTTTTGAATTTGTATTTGAACAGGTCTTCATAGTTGGGGAGGAGCTCCAGTCCGCTGTTGTCGCAGACATCTGCGGCGTATTGTCTGGCGAGTTCCAGATCCCCTTCATCGCGTTGTCCTCCTTTCTTCCAGCCGGAACGTGCCAGATAGACTTTTGCCAGCATTCCTTCAGCACCCCAACGGGTTGCTCTTCCTTGTTGGCTTGCTGTTTCTGGAAGATTTTCAGAAGCGTAAGTCAAGTCATTTATAATGAATTGGAATACGTCCTCTTCGCGGTTTAACGGAAGTACGGGATTATCTACAATTTTTTGGTTATCTTCTATAATGATGACAGGTCCCCATGCTCTAACCATATAGAAATAAGCACAAGCTCTCATCAGGCGTGATTCAGCGATAGCTTTTACTTTTGCCTCTTCACTTACATCTGCTGTACATTTAGTATTGACATCATTAATAGTTTGATTAGCCATTGTAATTACACTGTAAAATGATTTCCATGCATTCGCCAAATCCTCGCTTAGTGCAGTCACTTGGAATGTTGTAAATTCGGGGAAAGCCCATGGACTATAAAAATCATTGGCGCGTGTGCTGCCTAAATACATAATGGGTCTACTGTTGTAGTCGAACCATGCTCGATTATATAATGGAGCTGTCGCCGCTTCAAGTGCTTCGTCTGAAGCATAGAAATTGTCGGCGGTATATGAACTCTCAGGAGTTCTATCTAGAAAGCTGTCTTTGCATCCGGACAAATAAATGCCTACGAATACAAGCAGTGTTGATAATATTTTGTTTTTCATTGTTATGCGTTTTTTATGTTTATATTAGAAACTTAGATTCAATCCAAAAGTATAAATACGTTGTGACGGATAGCGTGCAGAATCTACTCCTCGCAGTAATACGTTGTAGTTATATGCTCCGACTTCCGGATCATAACCTTTATATTTAGTGAATGTAAAAGCATTCTGGATATTCATATAGATTCTCAGATTCTCTATTTTCCATTTACGAATCCATTTTTGTGGAAAAGTGTATCCTAACGAAATGTTCTTGATACGCAGATAAGATCCATCTTCTACGAAACGGTCACTCATACGGTTGTTGTCATTGGCGTCTACGGTGCTGAGACGTTGTACAGTTGCAGATTGTGGATTGCTGACTCGTACATTCCAAATGGCATCAGACGGTGAGTTGGGGTCTATCACTTCTACTTTTGCTATACCTGTCGCTTCTTCCAACAGGTTACTGTTTCTCATCGGGTTTGTGAAATCTTGACGAATCAAATTGAGTAGTTTGTTACCATAAACACCATTGATGAAGATGTTTAAGTCAAAACCTTTATAAGTGAACGTATTGTTGAATCCGTATGAGAATTTAGGTTCCGGATTTCCTAAAAAAGTACGGTCCTGCTCGTCTATTACTCCGTCTTTATTCAGGTCTTCGAAGATGAAGTCGCCTACCCAAGTTTCATCAGGAGCGATATGCTGGTTCTCCGGGAGGGCAACTGGAATCCGACTGCCGTTTTTATCAAGAAGGAAATTTCCGTTCCCGTCTCTTTGATAAAAGTCATCTTCTGTTTTGAACATTCCGGTTACTTTATAGCCATAAAATTGTCCGACCGGTTGCCCCACAACGGAGAGGGTCAGAGTTTGTGTTGCATCTAAAACTCCAGACATGCTTGAAGTTTCCGTATAGAGGTCAGTGATCTTGTTTTTGTTGAAAGAGATGGTTAGCCCCGACCTCCATACGAAATCTTTGGTAGAAATATTGACTGTGTTTAATGTAAATTCAGCTCCTCTGTTTTGCATGGCGCCTGCATTTACCCAAGGAGACTGGATAATTCCACTTACGTAAGTGGGAAGAGAAGCACGCATTAATAGATTGTCTGTATTCTTGAAGTAAGTATCGAATATAAATTCTACTCTATTGTCGAAAAGGTTTAAGTCAAGTCCGACATTGTATGCTTTTGTTTCTTCCCATTTAAGCTTATCGTTTGGATAATTACCTGCATAGAATCCTGTTCCCCAGATACTGGCAGCTGATGCCATTGTCACTCCATATGCATAGCTGTCGGCAGATTGATTACCTACCAGTCCCCATCCGAGTCTCAGCTTTAGATTGTTCAGCCATTTTACATTTTTCAGGAATTTTTCGTTGTTGATTCTCCATGCCAATGCAACGGAGGGGAATACACCCCAACGGTTAGCAGGACCGAAAGTGGACGACCCGTCACCGCGAAGTGTAAATGTGGCAAGATAACGTTCGTCATATCCGTAAGTGAATCTTCCATAGTAGGATTCAATGGCAGATGAACCTCTGCCACTGCTGTTTTTGGCTGTAGTTGCATCCCCCATATTCAGCTCGTGTATCGTGTTGAATATGTAGTTTTGACGACTTCCTTGAAGATTCTCCCATGAATTTTCTTGTGCCTCGTGACCGACCATTGCCGAAATGTTGTGTTTCCCGAATGTTCCGTTGTAAGTTAGAAAAGTTTTGAGAGTCCAGTTGGAACCATTGTTGGCACTGCGTCTTCCTTCTGAGGTTTGTGTATAGTGCCCATAGTCATAAAACGGTTGATAGTAATAATTGTTGCTGTAAGAATAATTTCCGGCATATTCTGCACGGAATACGAGTCCTTTCCATAGTGTCAGGTCTGCAAAAAAGTCAATGTACATTTGTGTTCCTTTGTCATAGTTTTCACGTAAAAGGGCTTCTGCAACCGGATTGGCAAAATAAGTTCCGAAATTTTCTGTTTCTTGTGCTCCCCAACTTCCGTCCGGGTTACGCGCTGGTGTATCTGGTAATTGTTCGATGGCTGTGCGGATGATGTTGCCATTGTCTATCGTATTGTGTTGTGTCGTTTTTGCAACGGAAGCTCTCAGTCCCGTAGATAGCCATTTTGTGATCTTGTTGTCGATGTTGACACGTGCGGAGAAACGCTCGAAGTCGGAACCGATAGCGATTCCTTCTTGTTTCAGATACCCGCCGGATATGGAATATTTTACATTGTCATTACCACCGGATATATTTATCTGGTGATTATGCATGGATGCGTTTTGGAAGATCTCATTCTGCCAGTCTGTTCCATTTCCTAACAAACTGGGATCAGCAAATTCTTCACGTTCACCGAATCCTATTATATCGGCACGCATGTTTTGATATTCTGCATATTCGCGTAGGTTCATGACATCCAGTTTTTTAGGAAGTTGCTGTAATCCATAGTATCCTTCGTATGAAATTTTGGTTTTGCCGGCTTGTCCTTGGCGCGTTGTGATCAGAACGACACCGTTTGATGCGCGCGAACCATAGATGGCTGTAGCAGAAGCATCTTTCAGAATTTCCATGGATACGATATCGGACGGATTGATGGCTGAAAGGACGCTTGAATTAGTGCTGTTGTTTCCGGATATAGCTACACCGTCTATAACGTAGAGCGGTTCGTTTCCGTTGAGTGAGTTGATACCGCGGATGCTGACGGAGATACCTCCGCCCGGAGCTCCCGAGTTCTGGGTGACGGATACACCGGCGGCACGGCCTTGAAGTGCCTGGTCAAGTGAGGTGATGACCGACTGTTTGATTTCGTCTTCGCTAATGGAAGTCACTGCACCTGTCAGGTCACTTCTTTTCATCGTACCGTAACCTACTACAACTACTTCATCCAATATTTTTGAGTCCTCTTTCAACTGTACATTAACAATCGTTTTGTTCGCCTTGATTTCCTGGGTTTGGTAGCCGATGTAGGAGAAAATCAGTGTCTCGTTGGAACGGGCTTGAATGGAATACTTTCCATCTAGATCGGTAATTGTTCCTACGTTGGGCCTTTCTTTTACTTGTACACTGACGCCGATAAGTCCTTCTCCATCTGTACTGGATGTAACTGTCCCTGTTACAGTCCTGTTTTGAAGCGGACTAGCGGAAGTGAGATTAACAGGACCAAATAAAAGTAAGGTCCATGCAATGCACCACAGATAAAGACTTCTGTGCCTTGTTCTAAAACTGTTTTTCATGATACAATATTTTAAAAATTAACCGAATTGTTTCTGTTTTCTTGTCTGTTTGTTTTTTTTAGACAAATGTAAGAAAAGTTGTACCGAAGCGGATGCTAGGATGTTTTTGAGGTGTGTTGTTTTTTCAGAATAGGATGTTTGAATGTTTTTTTCAGATGTCTGGAATGTTGCCTGAATTTTTTCATACCCGTTTCAGAGGGTATTGTAGGCAGGGAAACGGACTTTTGGAATCATTGCGTGTGTTGTTCCTTTTCGTGTGCTTGCTGTAAGTCGGAACTTGCGTCGGGCAGAGGGGGTGTGTCAAATAAAAAGTCATTTTTATTTCAGCACACCCCCTTCTCCGGACGAATGTCGGACTTTGGCAGTCGTCTTTCATGTATGTCGGTTTTCATTTGCCGTTGCTTCCCACTTCCTCCCAGAGGAATACGGTTCCGTTCATCCGGCTTGCCGATGTTCCCGGCCAGTCGACGGCATAGGCTTCGCCCGATGCAGGATCAAGCCCTACATAGCGGTGTGTCTTCAATGACATCAGCATACATTGTCCGTGGAGCATGTCCTGCCACATGAACAGGCAATCCTCCGTTTCCACCGGAGACAGGCGTAAGTCACCGGACATGCCCAAACCGGCTACGGTCATATAGCCTGTCCCGTTTACGGCCTTGAGGACGACTTTTCCATTTCCTCTGTCCTGCACTTCAAACATACAGTCGGAAGGGTTGCGCTTTTTCATGTCTTCCCATACGGAATAGACCATTCTGCGCGGGTTTGCCTGCATCCATTGTCTGTTGCCGAGGTTCAGGAAACTGACGGTCTTGCCCAACGGGATATTGCAGCTGCGGTCGGCAAGAGGCTCTTCCACATTGAAATCGTCGAATTCGGCATATCCGCCTTCTTTCCCTTGGCGGTTGAATGCGAACAGTGCGTATCTCGCGCCTTGAAAGATTTTGGTCTGATACGGTACGGGCAACCGTTTCCCTATATTCCGGAAATTGACGCCGTCAAAGCTGTAACTGAATTCTGCCCATTCGTGCTCAAAGTCGCCGGTGATGCGCAGGAATATTCTTGGTTGGTCCAAAGGCATTTCTATAGTTTCGTCCGTGCCCAGATTATAGTAGTGCAGGCAGGGATTTTTGTCCTTTACGGCGATGCCTACCCACTCATAAGGGATGTTCAGCAGTCCGAGACCGGCAATGTCTCCTTCTTTCATGTGGGAAGCGTCCAGCGTTACGGTAGTGACGGAAACCGGACCGATACCCCGTTGGGTCAGGGTGTTCTTTGCCCAATAGAAGTCTTTGGCAGGCATCGTGTGCAGACGGAGTCTGCCTTTCTTTATGGTCCATTTGCTGTCATCGGGGAGATGGTTCCATTGCCAGACGGGCAATAGTTTCCCTGAGTCGAAGTTGTCGCTGCGGACGTATGGGGCGTGGGGCGTGACTTTCGTTGACACATCGGGCTTGAACCATGTTCTCGGAGAGCGTCCCAGGTTGTTTTCAAGTCCGAAATACGGCCATCCGTCCACCCATGTTACGGGTGAAAGGCAAGTGGTGCGTCCGACCGCAAGGAAGTCCAGCATGGAGAATCCCCACCAGTCGCCGTTTTCCAGTTGCACTATCCCTCCTTGGTGAAGTGTCGCACATCCCATATTGTCTGCATTGGGTTTGTAGGTTTCCATCTTCCATTTCTTCATCTCTGGCATGGCACCGTCCATTGGCACGTTCGTGATCCATGTGGAATGTTCGGTTCCCATTGTTTCGCGGTTGCTGATTACACGTGTTTCATAAGGGCCTTCCAGTTTGTCGGCACGTGCGCACATCATCCGTCCCATAGGCGCGTAGTCTGCACTGATTATATAATATTTCCCGTTAATTTTGTAGGCGTGGTGTCCTTCTCCCATAGCGTTTCCACGGGGGATAAGACACCGGTCACTGCCTTCCACAAAGCCACTCAAGTCCGGTTTGATTTCGATGCAATGAACTTCATCATAGCCGTAAATCGCATATATTTTCCCGTTGTCAAACAATACGGAAACATCATGGGTGGCTCCTCCCATATTGTGATGTTCCCATGGTCCTTTCGGGTCTTTAGAAACGAAAACCTGCATTCCGATTCCGTTGATGTTTGAGAATATGTAAAATTTGCCTTCATGATACCGGATACAGGGAGCCCAGATGCCTTGCCCGTATGCTTCTTTTCCGTCTTCTAGGCGGAATCGGGGGTCGTTGACCGGAATATGATCGAATGCGTAGCTACAGAATTCCCAATTCACAAGATCCTTTGATACCAGAACAACTAGACCGGGGTTACAATGCATCGTTGTACCTACAAGATAGAATGTGTCGTTCACCCGAATCATGTCGGGGTCGGAAAATTCATCGTAGAACAAGGGGTTTGTAAATGTTCCGTTTCCGTTGTCGGCTGTCCAGGATTTTTGCTGTCCCCATGCCGTAAAAATTGTCAGATTGAAAATAATGGCAAATGTCAAGACCTTTCGGATTTGTATGCCAGTCATGTTAGGCGATGGATTCCTTTTCATTGTTTTTGTCCTCCTGATTGAATATTATTTATGTGAATCAGGAGGTGAAAATGTTTCCTGATTCACGGTTTAAAAGTCATTTGTATATGTATATCTGTGATGTCTATAAGTCTTCTCTACGTTTCCATTGCCAGAGATTCGGCTGCAACACCAGTCCCGATTTTACGGACGGGGAGATCCTTGCATAATCGGTTGGTCACCGGTTCTTTGAATATACGAAATCGTAAATACCTTGGGAGTTTTGATGTACATTTATCTGTTCGGCGTGACCCAGACCTTGGTCTCGTTGCATTTCAGGTCAATCCACTGGTCGCCGCACTTGAACTTGAAGTCGCCTTCCTCCAGCCGCCATTTTCCGTCGTAGCCCACGAACGCCATATCGCTTCCTTTCAGTTTCAGCGTGACGGTCTTGGTCTCTCCCGGTTCCAGCGAAATCTTGTTGAAGTTGCGCAGGCGGATGTTGTCGGGCGTGCTGCTCGCTACCAGGTCCTTCGAGAACAGGAGCACGCTTTCCTTTCCGGCTATTTTGCCCGTGTTAGTCACGTCCACCGTGAAGGTCAGTTCGTCATCGGCGTTGAAAGTCGTCTTGTCCGCCTTCAGGTTGGCGTATTTATAAGTGGTGTAGCTCAGTCCGAAGCCGAACGGCCACTGGATATCCATCACCGAGTCGTAGTTGTAGTTTCCGCCCATCTGCCCGATGTTCTCGCACGGCTTGTAGTCGTATGTGGCGAGTGCGTTGATGTGTTTCGGATAAGTGAACGGCATCTTTCCGCTGAAGTTGCTGTCTCCGGCGAGCAGGTTGGCGAGCGCGTCACCTCCGTAGTTGCTCGGGAGCATCACGTTGACGATAGCCTTGGCCAGCGGCTCGATGTCCTTGATGAGGCGCGGGCGGCCCTGGTTCAGGATGAGCACGACGGGTTTTCCGGTCTTCGCCAGCGCCTTCACCAGTTCCTGCTGGTTGGCGGAGAGGTTCAGGTCAGTCAGGTTGCCCGGAGTTTCGCAATAGGAGTTTTCGCCGATGCAGGCGATGATGATGTCCGCACGACTTGCGGCTGCCACAGCCTTTCCGATTTCCGGCGTGTTCTCTTCCCACCAGTTGTCGTTCTTGTACGGAGCGTAGGTCACTCCCGGCTCGTAGATGACGTTCCCTTTCCCGTACTTGTCGCACAGTGATTCATAGATTGTATTGTAAGCCTGCGCGCATTCGTCTGCCCGGTGTCCCTGCCAGCTGTACGACCATCCTCCGTTCAGACAGCGCATGGAGTTGGCGTTCGGTCCCGTGAGGAGAATCCGCTTCCCCTTGGCAATCGGAAGCAGGCCGTCCTCGTTCTTCACCAACACTTCCGATTCCTCAGCAGCCTGCAAAGCGACCTTGGCGAACTCTTCCGAGCCAAACTTGTCGTATTCCTTCACGTCCCAATACGGATTGTCGAACAGACCGAGGCGGTATTTCAGGCGGAGCACGCGCGAAACGGCGTCGTCGATGCGGCTCATCGGCACCTCGCCTTCTTCCACTAGTTCCTTTAAGTAGTCGCAGAAACTTACTTCATACGGCACCATTGACATGTCAATGCCCGCATTGATGGCAATCTTGATAGCTTCCTTTTTGGTCGCTGCAATGTGGTCGCGCGTGCAGAGGTTGTTGATGTCCGCCCAGTCGGTCACGATAAGTCCGTCCCAGTTCAAATCCTCTTTCAGCCATTGGGTGAGGAACTCCCGGTTGGCGTGGAAAGGCATCCCGTTGTCCACACCGGAGTTGACCATCACGCTCAGTGCGCCGTGGCGTACCGCTTCGAGGTAGGGGGTGAAATGCTTCTCGCGCATGTCGCTCCGTGAGATGGACGAGGGTGTGCGGTCTTTTCCCGAGACGGGAACTCCGTAACCCATGTAGTGCTTCATGCAGGCCGCCACGTTGTTCTTGCCGATGTGGTTCGGGTCTTCTCCCTGGAAACCCGACACTGTGGCTTTACCCATTTCCGCGTTCACGTAGCAGTCCTCGCCGTAGTTCTCCCACATGCGCGACCAGCGCGGGTCTCTTCCCAAATCGACTACCGGCGCGAAGTTCCACGGAATGTTGCAGGCCTTGGTCTCGTAGGCAGAGATTTCCGCACTCCGTTTTACGAGGTCTCGGTTGAATGTGGCCGCCATGTTCACTCCCTGCGGAAACATGGTTCCGTCCAGCGTGTAGGTTGTCCCGTGTATCTGGTCCACGCCGTAGATGCAGGGGATTCCGATTTCCTTCATTGAGAGTTCCTGAATCTGCCTGATAGATTCGGCCCATTTTTCCTTGGTCTGGGCAACGCTCAGCGGTACGTTCAGCAAGGAGCCGACCTTGTACTTTCCGATTACGGTGTCCAGTTTCGCCTTGTCGAGAGTAAATCCGTTCTTTTGGCTCGCCTCGAAGTCAGTCACCACGTCGATGGTGATTTCGCACATCTGCCCGATTTTCTCTTCCAGTGTCATCTTGTCCAGCCATTGCCGGATGTTGTTCTCTATTTCCGGATCGGAAGGGATGGCGGGAGCAGTCTTTGTCTGCTGGCAGCCGGTCTGCAGTACAGCACTGGTGCATATCATGGATGCCAGTGCGATTTTAGTAATGTTTTTCATGAATCTTTATATGTTTGGGTTTGTTTTATGCAAATGTAGCAGAAGCCTGTTACACAGATACTGATATTTTTGACGATTAGAACTTGAAAACGATGACGGCCTTTTCGCCTTTTTTCAGTGATAGTTTCATGTAATCGTCCGGCTTTTCTTTTTTCCTGTTCACCAGAACCCGGCGTACTTTCCCGGGCATTTTCAGTGTGATGTCCGGATTCCATCCCCCGGTGATTTCCACCCTTTGAGGTTTCCCGTCCTTCCATTCCAGACTAACGGTCGCTCCTCCGCGTACCTTGAAACCGTAGAAACGTCCTTCTGTCCATGAATCAGGGATTGCCGGAAGCAGATTTATGAATCCGTCTTGGCTTTGGAGCAGCATTTCGCTGATACCCGAAGTGCCTCCCCAGTTTCCGTCTATCTGGAAAGGCGGATGCGAACAGAACAGGTTCGGGAAAGTCCCGCTTCCGTGCTGTGAGGGGGTTGTTGGGGTATAGGCCGGATGGAGCAGGTTGCGTAGCAGGGAGTAAGCCCGGTTTCCGTCACCCAGCCGTGCCCAGAAGTTGATTTTCCATGCCCGGCTCCATCCTGTCCCTCCGTCACCACGTCTGTTTAAAGTCTGTCTGCAGGCTTCCGCCAGTTCCGGAGTCTTGACCAATGAAATCTGGTTGCCCGGATGCAGGCCATATAGGTGGGAGACGTGACGATGATGTATGTCTGTCTCTTCATAGTCTTCCAGCCATTCCATCAGATATCCTTTTCTGCTGATTTGATGGGGAGGCAGCTGTTTCAGGGCTTCTTTCAATTGTCGGGTATATGCTGTGTCGGTGTGCAGGACGGCTGCGGCATCAATTACGTTGGTGTACAGTTCGCGTACCAGCTGGATGTCCATTGTCGGTCCCATACATACGCTGACAGGAGTGCGGTCTGTTCCCACATAGAAGGTGTTTTCGGGCGAAGAACTCGGTGCTGTGACCAGCCATCCGTGCCTCGGTTCCTTTATCATGGTTGAGAGAAAGAATTCCGACGCTCCCTTTAGTATGGGATAGATTTCCGACAGGTATCGCTTGTTGCCCGTGTAGAGATAATGTTCCCACAGGTGTGCGCACAGCCAGGCGCCTCCGGTATTGGTCGCTCCCCAGGAGGGATGTCCTCCGGGGGCTGTGTATTCCCATACGTTTGTCATCATGTGGAGCACCCATCCTTTGGCATTTTCGCCATAGAATGCTTTCGCGCTTGCTTCTCCGTTCGGTACCAGTCGTTTTGTCAGGTCGATAAGCGGTTGGTAAAGCTCGGAAAGGTTTCCCGGTTCTACCGGCCAGTGGTTCATTTGAATGTTGATATTGGCATGATAGTCTCCGTTCCATGGTGTTCCCGGTTCGTTCGCCCACAGGCCTTGCAGGTTGGGAGGAAGGCTTCCCGGACGGGTGCTGCTGATGAGCAGGTAGCGTCCGTAGTTGTAATAAAGTGCGGCGAACGAAGGATCGTCCTGCTTCTGGAATGCTTCCAGCCTTCTGTCGGTGGGAAGTGTGGATATCACGGCATTTTCCGGCAGGCTGACTCCTGTCCGTCCGAACAAGTGCCGATAGCTCTGGACGGTTTCCTGTTTTAGTGTATTCAGGCATTCTTCCTTGCCGGTTACGTCGGCAAGCAGGCGTTCCGCCTTGGTCTGGTAGACTTCTCCGGAAAGGAAAGACGTGGCGGCTGAGACGATTATCCACGCTTCATCGGCTGATACAGCTTCAAGTGCGTTCTCCTGTGGACGCAGACGGCTCTTTTCTCCGGATAGTTTCACTTCGGCCACGGCTGCATAGCGCACTCCTTGCCTTTGAGGATTTCCGCTGTCCAGCTCTCCTGTCAGCTCCAGCTTTCCTTCACAAGGCTTCCGCAGAATTCCCCTTTCCGGACGGCTCAGTGTCAGCCGGAAATGGAGGGAGGCGGGGCGGTCGGTTTTCAAGTGTACGGCGATGACATCCTTGTCTCGTGAAACGAAATATCCGCGAACATAGTTTGTACGCCCTTTCGTGAATGTTGTGTAGGCGACACTTTCGTCAAGGTTCAGCTGCCGCCGATAGGAACGGACGGAGCCGGTGTCGGGATAAACGTAATCGACATACATGTCTGCGAGCATCTGGAATGCGCCGTAGGTGTTCCCGGTTTCCGGCTGTACAGGCACGAAGTCAGAAAACATCCGTTCCTGGGCTTCCTTGTTTTTGCCCTGCATCAGCAGTTCCTTGATGGCGGGAAGGCTCTCGGACGCTTTCGGATTTCTGTAATCCGCTTCCGAACCGCTCCACATGCTGATTTCGTTCAGTACGATATGTTCCCTCTCTATTCCCCCGTCGGGCATCATGCCTAATCTTCCGTTGCCTAACGGAAGAGTTTCCTCCCATTGGGATGCGGGCTTGTCGTACCATAAGGTCAAGTCGGGCGATTCTTTTCTTCCGTAGTCCGCGGGCAGGGAGAATGCGGGCGATGAAAACAGCAGGGCCAATGCAATGATGTGTCTCTTGTTGATTTTCATGGGTGTGATAGCCTTTTTATGAATAATGCGGATTGGGAGCACGCCATCCCTGTCGGTATTCCGGCTCCCGGTTTCTGCAAAGGTAAGTTTTTTACTGGAACGGCAAGGGCTTTCCTTACCATATATATAAGGCGGAATGTTTCAGAAAGGAATGCGGGATGTTGCTTGAACAGGCACAGATACAAATGAATACCCTGTTGGTAACATTTCGTCCGACGATATAACAAAACTTCAATTTTGTAGATTAGAGAACAAAATGTCACATAACACCGGTTTTCTCTGACCGGACCCGATGGAATTTTCCCTGAAATAGAAGCCGTTTCTTAATAAATATAAAGCGTAACCCCGTTCAGAAGCTCTCTGGAAGGGGTGGGGACACGGAACATTTCCGCAAAAATGACCCGATTCGAGGAGCAAAATGTCCCGTCGTTTGCTGGAAAGTGACGGGACATTTCCTATAAAACGTCCCGTTACTTTGGGAAAAGTTTCCCGGAAGCCTTTGGAACATGGCGGAGCGCCCGCTTTTTTCTCCGGAATCTCCTTTCCCGAATCGCTTTGTAGAGTGTTATAAAGAAACTAATTTTTGCCCGTCAGTATCTGTAAGGAAATAGAAAAATCGATTGACGTTATATTTGTTCTTTAAAAACCCGAATATGCTTTCAGTCTGTTTTCCTTGCGGCTTCTTCTCTTTTCGTTTTTCCGGATTCCTCCGGGTTTGCTTCCATGCGGACGATTCTCGCCGCCCGGAATTGACATTGTGTCAGAATGACAAAAAGAGTGTCAGGGCTTGGGTATACCTGTCGGAATGTTTCAATGTGTGTCCGGAAACATTTGATACCTTCCGAAGAAACAAATGAAGTTTCGTGTTTGGCATAGGAGACGTATTTTTACTTTCCTAAAAACTTTAAGGCATTATGAACAGGCATTTATCAGGAATGGGATGGACGGCGGTCGCATGGGCGGCCCTTGCCGTGGTGGTTCTCACGGGGTGTGGAAAGAAAGTAAGTAACTGCATATCGGGCGAAACCCCTTACGAAGTGGCGGCAAGTCTGGGACTGGGGTGGAACCTCGGGAACCAGCTGGATGCGTTCCGTGACGGAGTGGCGGAAGAAACCGCCTGGGGCAATGATTCCGTGACGCAGGAACTGTTCGACGGGCTGGCGTCCGCCGGCTTCACTACCGTCCGCATTCCGGTTACGTGGAAAGGACATTTCGGCGGTGCTCCGGACTATGCCGTCGAACCTGCCTACATGGACCGTGTGGCGGAAGTGGTGGGCTATGCGGAGCGTGCCGGGCTGAACGTCCTTGTCAATGTCCACCACGACGGGGACTGGCTCGACATCAAGCGGGCCGCTGCAGACGAAAAGGTGAACGAAACGGTCAAGGCCCAGTTAAAGGCAATATGGACGCAGATTGCCGTCCGGTTCAGGGACAAGGGGAATTTTCTCGCGTTCGAGGCGATGAACGAGATTCACGACGGCGGTTGGGGATGGGGGAACAACCGCAAGGACAGCGGCAGGCAATATGCCGTGATGAACGAGTGGAACCAGGCGTTCGTGGATGCGGTGCGTGCCACGGGCGGGAACAATGCGGACCGTTATCTCGGCGTTCCGGCCTACGTGACCAATATTGACATTGCGGTGGAGAGCTTCGTGCTTCCGGAGGATAAGGCCGACAACCGCCTGATGCTTGCCGTCCACTTCTATGATCCGGTGGATTTCGCATTGAACGCTACCCGTTCGGAGTGGGGGCATACGGGCGACCCCGCAAAGAAGGCTTCCTGGGGCGACGAGGACAATGTGCGTGCCCAGTTCGGCAAGATGAAGTCCGCCTTTATCGACAAGGGAATTCCGGTATATATCGGGGAGATGGGCTGCGTGCACCGTAGCGACGCGCGTGCAGAAGCGTTCCGCCTGTATTATCTGGAATATGTATGCAAGGCCGCAAAGGACTACGGGATGGCTCCTTTCTATTGGGACAACGGCGGTTCGGGAAGCGGAACCGAGATGTCAGGCTTGTTTGACCGTGTCACGGGCGAGTGGCTGAACAATGGTCGGGAGGTGGTCGAGGCGATGAAGCGGGGTATCTTTACGGAGGATAAGTCCTATACGCTGCAATGGGTTTATGAGAACAGGGCACCTGTGGGAATGAAGGATGAACAATGAACAATTAATAATGCGAATCGGGAGTTGATGCACCGATTCGCATTATATATCTGGTAGACGTACCTCTGTGTTCAAAAAACAAATTCGACACGCCCTCACTGCGGGTAAGCGTGAAAAATGAGGGACGTTCATTTGCGGAAAAGCGGATTTTTTCTTTTCTTTGTCCTTAAATCAAGATAAACACACGATGAACAGAACAGTAGCCTTATTTGCTCTCCTGATAGCATTTCTTTCATTATCTGCCCAACCTTTCATGTTCAGACATCTGGAGGTGGCCGACGGATTGTCGAACAATTCGGTCTATTCCATATTCAAGGACAGGGACGGCTTCATGTGGTTCGGCACGAATTCCGGACTGAACCGTTTCGACGGATATACTTTCAAGATTTACCGGCATCTGTCCGGTGATTCCTGTTCGCTTCCCAACAATTACGTCTGGGGGATAATGGAGGAGCCGGACAACTATTTCTGGCTGAAGACAGGCACCGGATATGCCCGGTTCGACAAGGCGAAAGACACGTTTGAACCCGACTTGAAAGGCTTTATGGGGAAGTTGGGGAGCAAAGGAATGCCTGAATGCGTTTATGTGGATTCCTCAGGGTATACGTGGATATCTGTGGCGGGGGAGGGTTTTTACCGTTACAGGGAAGGGGAGGAGACGAAATTTCTTTCCTTGTATGTCTGTGGACTCCCCGATGCGGGAGTGACGGCTATCGGCGAGTGTGCCGGATGTGTCCTGCTGCTGTATAATTCGGGAAAGTTTGTTTGCGTCAACCGGTCTGAAATGACGCAGAAGTGGGTGAAGGATGACATAATGGACGGTAGAAGTTTAGGTGCTTTCTCCTTGTTCGTAGATAAGGAGGGTTGTGTCTGGATTTACAGCTCTTCGGGTTTGTGGGTGTATGATACGGTGGCGGACAGATGGCGGACAGACTTGGCTGCACATTGGAAAGGACAGAACGACATCGTTCATGCCGTGTCGCAGGACGAGGAAGGCCGGATATGGGTAGGCAAGGACTATGGAGGTATCGACGTGTTCGACAAGCGTACCGGTGGAATCGTCCGGGTGGTCAATGATGCGGGCGCTCCCCGAAGCCTGTCGCACAATACGGTTTATTGTCTGTATGTCGACCGCAACGGGCTGATGTGGGTGGGAACTTACAAGAAAGGTGTCTCCTGCTACGGGAAAAGTATGTTCAAGTTCAACATGCACGAGTTGGGGGACATCACCTGCATTGAGCAGGCCGATGAGGAACGTCTGTGGTTAGGGACGAACGATGAGGGGCTTCTTCTGTGGAACATCCGGACGGGCGAGACGGAGAAGCGGTATGACTTTTCCGTTCCTGTCGTGGCTTTGCTGAAATCTGGGGACGGACGTTTGTGGATAGGTACTTTCAACGGCGGGCTTTATTGTCTGGACAAAAGGTCGGGACTGACCGGCTATACTTCCGGAAAGGACGGTTTGCTGGGGAACAGCGTCTGGACGCTGGCCGAAACGGACGGACGGCTCTGGATAGGCTATCTGGACAGAGGGCTCCAATATTGGAATCTGAAGGACAACACGCTGGAGACATACGAGGGGATAAGTGGGTTTGTGGCTTCTTTGAGTGTGTCGGATGACAATACTTTGGCGGTCGGTATGCCCATGGAGGTTGCGCTCGTCGACCCCAGCACGTTGGAGAAGCATACGATTCCCGATGGAAACACGTCGGGCAGGCAGGATGTCAATCAGGTGTATTGCGACAGCCGCGGACTGGTATGGATTGCCATGCGCGAAGGTTTGAAAATGTATGACAAGAAACGTCATTCGGTGAAGGATTTCACGGACATCACCGGCAATCCGGGAGAAATCATGGCGGGAGTGACGGAAGACCATAACCATGACATGTGGATTTCATCGACGAGGCGGATGATTCATCTGAAAGTGTCAAAGGACAGCAAGGGGGAATATACGTTCGAATCGCATATATACAATGACAAGGACGGTCTTCAGAACTGCGATTTCAATCTGAGGGCGATAAAGACTTTGGATAACGGCATGGTCGTGGCCGGTGGCCTTTATGGGCTGAATGTGTTCGATCCGGACGGAATACACTATAACAAGGTGTTGCCGAAAGTGATGTTCTCCGCACTGTATCTGTTCAATAAGGAAATAGAGGCGGGCAAGGAATACGGAGGTCATGTGGTGCTTCCTGAAGACCTGAACGTCCTCCGGAAATTCGAGTTGGATTACGGACAGAATATCTTTACGATAGAACTTGCCTCCGACAATTTCAATTTGCCGGAGAAGACCACTTATATGTACAGGCTGGACGGGTTCAATGACGAGTGGCTTTCCCTGCCGCCCGGCATGAACCGCCTGACATTTACGAATCTGGCATTCGGAAAATATGTGTTGAACGTAAAGGCGATAAACAGTGACGGATATGAGGGCACGGAGGTAGCCCGTCTGGAAATCTTTGTGCATCCTCCTTTCTGGATGTCATGGTGGGCGTACATATGTTATGTCCTGATTTTTGTGCTGGCATTGTTGCTTGCCCGTAGGCATCTGTTGAGGCGGGAGCGGGAGCAGTTCCATATCCGTCAGGTGGAGCAGGAAGCGGCGAAGAACGAGGAAATCAATCAGATGAAGTTCCGTTTCTTTACCAATATAAGTCACGAACTCCGCACTCCGCTGACCTTGATTGTCGCTCCGTTGGAAGAGCTGCTGGCAAAGGAGAAGGACGAATCGCGAAGGTCTATGCTGGTACTGATGTACAGGAACGCGCAGCGTCTGCTGGTGTTGGTCAACCAGCTGCTTGACTTCCGCAAGGGAGAGATGAGCGGACACCAGCTTTCCTTGTCGGAGAACGATGTCGTTCCGTATATACGTGAGGTATGCAATTCGTTCCTTCTGATGGCGGACAAGAAACATATACAGTTCTCTTTCTTTTCCGGCATGGAACATTTTCCGATGGCTTTTGATGCGGACAAGATAGGCAAGGTAGTGATAAACCTGCTTTCTAACGCTTTCAAATATACTCCCGACGGAGGGCGTGTGACCGTTATGCTGGAACATATAGAAAGTGAACCGGAGATGCTGGAAATAAAGGTCTCGGACACGGGCATCGGCATTCCCGATGCGGACAAGGAGCGTATCTTTGACCGTTTCTATCAGACCGACCATAAGGGTATGGAAGAGACCACGGGAAGCGGCATCGGCCTGAGCCTGGTTCGTGATTTTGTCAGCTTGCATGACGGTACGGTGGAGGTATTCGACAATATCGGTACGGGGACGGTGTTTGTCGTGCATCTTCCAGTCCGACATGTGGATGTTGTTGCCGAACTTCCGAAACCGGTCGTTGTCCGGCCGGAAGCGGATGGTGTTCCGGAACAAATGGTGGAACAGACTGACAGGGACAGCTTTCCGCTTTTGCTTGTGGTGGATGACAGCGAGGATTTCCGTCAGTTCATGCAGCACAGTCTGGAACTGCAGTACCGGGTGGAGGTAGCTTCGAACGGTGAAGAGGCATGGAAGAAGATACAGGAAAAACAGCCGGATCTGGTAATCAGTGACGTGATGATGCCGGTAATGGACGGCAATGAATTGTGCCGGCTGATCAAGTCGGACAAGCGGACATCCCATATTCCGGTGATTCTGCTTACGGCGCGTCAGGCGGTAGAGTCGAAAGTGAAGGGACTTGAAACGGGGGCGGATGACTATGTGACTAAGCCTTTCAACATGATTGTATTGGTTTTGCGTATCCGCAAGCTGATTGAATTGAGCCGTTACCGTCAGGTTACCCATGCGACGATAGATCCGACTCCCAGTGACATTGTGATTACCTCGTTGGACGAGAAACTGATAGAAAAGGCAGTCAAGTATGTCGAGGACAATATTTCGAGAAGCGACCTGTCCGTTGAGGAACTGAGCCGCGAGCTCGGGATGAGCCGGGTGCATCTTTACAAAAAGCTGCTGCAGATTACCGGAAAGACACCGATTGAGTTCATCCGTGTGATTCGTCTGAAACGTGCCGCCCAATTGCTGCGTGAAAGTCAGCTTCATGTATCGGAGGTGGCGTATGAAGTAGGCTTCAACAGTCCGAGATATTTCAGCCGTTATTTCAAGGACGAGTTCGGTGTACAGCCTTCTGTCTATCAGGAAAAGGAGGGGAAATAACAAACGGTACCCTATGTAGAAACATATGGGATGGGCGTGGGTTAAATAGGAACCTTGTATAAAACATTTGAATTCATAAATCTGATTGATAACCTCTATTTTTGTAAAAGAGAAAAGAAGTCTTATCGTTTAACTTTAAACATCAGTTGGGTATATGAATATGAAAGGCATTTCTTATTGTCTGCTGGCCGGCTTGCTGCTTGGTTCATGCTCCGGCGTTTACGAACAGACAGATAATGGAGTGATAGTGAAGGTGCGGACAAAGAAAGATGATGCAGGTGCACGTCTGGTCCGTCTGCAGGTGATGGGCGACAAGCTCATCCATGTATCGGCCACACCTGAAAACAGGTTTGCCGATTCGCAAAGTCTGATTGTCGTTCCGCAGAAGGAACGAACTCCTTTTACGGTCATCCAGAAGGGAGATACGGTGACGGTTTCCACGGATGAAGTCCGTGCTTCCGTTCTTGCATCGACAGGGGAAGTCTGGTTCACCGATGAAAATGAGAATATGATTCTTCGGGAAAACGAGGGAGGAGGCAAGACCTTCACGCCGATAGAAGTGGAAGGAACAAAAGGTTACACAATCCGTCAGGTGTTCGAGTCGCCGGATGACGAGGCGTTCTACGGATTAGGCCAGCACCAGGCCGATGAATTCAATTATAAGGGAAAGAACGAAGAGCTGTTCCAGTATAATACGAAGGTTTCCGTTCCGTTCATTGTCTCAAACAAAAACTATGGCGTGCTGCTTGACAGTTATTCGTTTTGTCGTTTCGGGAATCCGAACGATTATTCTCAGTTGGGGGATGTGTTCAAGCTGTATGACAAGGACGGAAAAGAGGGAGCGATAACAGGTACTTATGTCCCCGCTCCGGAATCGGGTGCCGGGACATTGGTCCGCCGGGAGGACTCGCTTTATTTTGAGCATCTGGTCAGAGGCGACCTGAATCATGTGGTGAATTTGCCGGAAGACTTTCCTCTGTATGGCTCAAAGGTCACTTATGAAGGGGAGATTGAACCTTCGCAGAGCGGGGAATTCAAGTTCATCCTCTATTATGCAGGCTATACCAAAGTGTATATCGACAACAAACTGGTGGTTCCGGAGCGCTGGCGCACGGCATGGAATCCGAACAGCTATAAGTTCTCCGTGAATCTGGAGGCCGGAAAGCGTGTGCCGTTGAAGGTGGAATGGAATCCGGACGGAGCGGTTTCTTATTCCGGGCTGCGTGTGTTCAGTCCGGTTGACCCGAAAGAGCAGGGCAAACAGTCGTGGTGGAGTGAAATGACTCCTCAGCTGGACTATTATTTTGTCGCCGGTGACGATATGGATGATGTAATCAGCGGTTACCGTACCTTGACAGGCAAGTCTCCCATCATGCCTAAATGGGCGATGGGCTATTGGCAGAGCCGGGAGCGTTACAAGTCGCAGGATGAAATGTTGGGTGCGTTGAAAGGTTTCCGTGACCGGAAAATTCCGATAGACAATATTGTGCTCGACTGGAGCCACTGGCCGGAAAACGCATGGGGAAGCCATGAGTTCGACAAGGCACATTTCCCGAATCCGAAAGCGATGGTCGATTCCATTCATGCAATGCACGGGCACATAATGGTGTCCGTATGGCCGAAGTTCTATACCACGACCGAGCATTACAAGGAATTTGACAGGAACGGCTGGATTTATCCGCAGTCCGTGAAGGACAGCCTGAAGGATTGGATTGGCAAAGGGTACACATACGGCTTCTATGACGCATACAGTGCCGAGGCACGCAAGCTGTTCTGGAAACAGATGTACGAACATTATTATCCGTTGGACATCGATGCGTGGTGGATGGATGCCAGTGAACCGAATGTGCGTGACTGCACGGATATGCAGTACCGTAAGGACTTGTGCGGACCTACGGCATTAGGTTCCTCTACGGAGTTCTTCAATGCCTACGCGCTGATGAATGCGGACGCAATCTATAACGGGCAACGGGGTGTGGACAACAACAGGCGTGTCTTTTTGCTGACCCGTTCAGGATTTGCCGGTTTGCAACGGTATTCTACGGCTACCTGGAGTGGTGACATCGCTACCCGTTGGGAAGACATGAAGGCACAGATTTCCGCCGGGCTGAATTTCGCAATGAGCGGCATTCCTTATTGGACGATGGACATCGGTGGCTTCTGTGTGGAAAACCGTTATGTGGAGGGCCAGAAACAATGGAACGAAACGAGGACGGAAAATGCCGACTATAAAGAATGGCGCGAACTGAATACGCGCTGGTTCCAGTTCGGAGCGTTCTGTCCGCTGTATCGTGCACACGGTCAATATCCGTATCGTGAGCCGTGGGAGATTGCCCCCGAAGGTCATCCCGCCTACAATTCCATTGTTTATTATACAAAGTTACGCTACAATATGATGCCGTATATTTATTCGTTGGCGGGCATGACGTGGTTCAAGGACTATACCATCATGCGTCCGCTGGTGATGGATTTTACAGCTGACGCGAATGTAAACAACATTGGTGACCAGTTCATGTTCGGTCCTGCTTTCATGGTTTCTCCTGTTTACCGTTATGGAGACCGCAGCCGTGAGATGTACTTCCCGAAGTCGGAAGGCTGGTATGACTTCTATACAGGGAAATATCAGAAAGGCGGAGTGAAAGCCGAGGTGGAGGCACCTTATGAGCGCGTTCCGCTATATGTGCGTGCAGGTTCTATCGTGCCGTTCGGCGAAGACATTCAATATACGGGCGAGAAGCCGGCCGACCATATCAGGCTGTATATATATCAGGGAGCGGACGGCGAGTTTACACTCTATGAAGATGAGGGCGTGAACTATAACTACGAAAAGGGAATGTATGGGATGATTCCGATGGAATATGACGATGAAACCCGTACTTTGACAATCGGCGAACGCAAAGGTTCGTTCCCTGGCATGTTGGAGGAGCGCACGTTTACGGTGGTTGTAGTTAATGAGGACAAGCCGCAGGCTTTTGATATTAATGCAAAAGGCATTGAAGTAAAGTATACGGGAAGCGCACAGACTGTGAAATTGTAATATTATAGGATTTGTTTATATGGTTAATAGATTAGTGTTGTTTGTGTCGGGAATCTGCTGCATGTTTTTTATGGCATGTGGCACATCTCCCGATGTTCCTCGTGAACGAATTGATTTTACCGAAGGCTGGCGTTTCCGATTGGGAGACACTCCAGAAGCTGCCGATGCAGACTTTGTGGACGAGGAGTGGAGGATGTTGAATCTCCCCCATGATTGGGCCATAGAGGGTGATTTCAGTAAAGATAATCCGTCCGGAACGGGGGGCGGTGCACTTCCCGGAGGTATCGGATGGTACAGAAAGACTTTTGTCCCTGAAAAGTCCGATGTGGACAAGAAAATCCGGATTGTATTTGATGGTGTCCATATGAATTCGGATGTGTATCTCAATGGGGTCCTGTTGGGGCATCGTCCTTACGGCTATATCACTTTCGGCTACGACCTCACCCCACATCTGAAATGGGGAGAGAAGAACGTACTGGCCGTGCGTGTGGACAATTCGGAACAGCCCAATTCCAGATGGTATTCCGGTTGTGGCATCTATCGGAATGTATGGCTCGTGAAGACGGCTTCCGTGCATGTCGGCGAATGGGGAACTTATGTGACCACTCCTGTGGTTAATGAGTCGGAAGCAGTGGTGAACGTACAGACAATCGTCTTTAATGAAACGGATGCAAGTACGCAGATTACCGTCTGTTCGTCATTGTTCGATGCGGAAAACAAGTGTGTGGCCAAAGCCGATACATTATGCACGGTCGGCGGAGGAACGGACACAATAACCGTACAACAGCTGAAAGTGGCAAGTCCGCAGCTTTGGGGAATAGAGGAACCTTATCTTTATACACTGGTGACGGAACTGTTTGACGGAGACCGCTGCGTAGACCGTTACGAGACTCCGGTGGGCATCCGTACTTTCAGCTTTGATGTGGAGAAAGGCTTTTCCCTCAATGGAAAGCCGATGAAAATAAACGGAGTGTGCATGCATCATGACTTGGGTTGCCTGGGCGCAGCGGTGAATATTCGTGCCATCGAACGCCAGCTGGAGATTCTGAAAGAGATGGGATGCAATGGCATACGCTGCTCCCACAATCCTCCGGCTCCGGAGTTGCTCGACTTGTGCGACCGTATGGGATTCATTGTGATGGATGAGGCATTTGATATGTGGCGCAAAAAAAAGACAACTCACGACTATTCCCGTTATTTCAACGAATGGCATGAGCGGGACTTGCGCGATTTCATTCTGCGTGACCGCAACCATCCTTCTATTTTCATGTGGAGCATCGGAAATGAGGTGTTGGAGCAGTGGAGTCATGCTGATGCGGACACTCTGAGTCTGGAGGAGGCGAACCTGATACTGAACTTCGGGCATTCGAAGGATATGTTGGCAAAGGACGGGGAGATGAGTGTGAATTCGTTGCTGACAAAGAAATTGGCTGATATAGTGAAACAGCTCGACCCGACACGCCCTGTTACGGCAGGATGCAATGAACCGAATCCGTTCAACCATCTGTTCCGGTCGGAGGCGCTTGACATTATAGGTTACAACTATCATAATGTGAATGTCCCGGACGTACCTGCAAATTTTCCTGGGAAGCCTTTCATCATTACGGAGAGTAATTCGGCGTTGGCTACCCGGGGGTATTACCGGATGCCGAGCGACAAGGTGTATATTTGGCCGGAAAGATGGGACAAGCCGTTTACTGATTCCAGCTATTCGTGCTCTTCTTATGACAATTGTCATGCGCCTTGGGGGAATACGCACGAGGAAACTATCAAGCTGATACGTGACAATGACTTTATCAGCGGACAATATTTGTGGACAGGGTTCGACTATATAGGCGAGCCTACTCCGTTCGGATGGCCTGCACGCAGTTCCTATTTCGGTGTTGTCGATTTGGCGGGCTTCCCGAAGGACGCTTATTATCTTTATCAGTCGGAATGGTCGGACAAGCAGGTGCTTCATCTGTTCCCGCACTGGAACTGGAAGGAAGGCCAGGACGTGGATATGTGGTGTTATTATAACAATGCGGACGAAGTGGAGTTGTTCGTTAACGGGAAGTCGCAAGGTGTGAGGTCAAAGACTCCGGACTGTTTGCATACTGTGTGGAGAGTCAGGTTTGAGCCGGGAAGTGTGAAGGTTGTAGCCCGAAAAGCCGGGAAGATTGTAGGCGAGAAGGAACTTCGTACAGCAGGCGAACCGGCCCGGATTCGTCTGACTCCCGACCGTTCTCAATTGGCGGCAGACGGAAAAGACTTGAGTTTCATAACAGTAGAGATTCTGGATAAGGACGGAAACTTATGTCCGAATGCCGATAATTTGGTAAACTTCAACGTGAAAGGAGATGCTTTCATTGCCGGGGTGGATAACGGAAATCCGATTTCAATGGAGCGTTTCAAGGACACTAAGCGTCGGGCGTTTTATGGAAAATGTCTGGTTGTGGTTCAGAATAAAGGAAAGAAGGGCATGGTGCATTTAATGGCGATGTCTGACGGGTTGCAGCCGGCTGATGTGGAGATTGTGATTGACTGATTCAACGATTATAAAGATTCATAAAAATAAAAAAAGAAATAGTCATGAATTTAAGAGCAAGGAAATTCTGGACCTTTTTCGGATTGCTGGTCCTGGGTCTTTCTGTATCGGCGGAGACAGGCAAACGGAATGAAGAGTCCTTGTTGAAACCTCGTATTGTCGTCTTGACAGATATTGCTCCGGCTGATGTTGAGCCTGATGACATGGAATCCATGGTCCGCTTGTTGGCTCATGCAGATATGTTTGAGATAGAAGGACTGGTCGCTACAGGCGGATGGAATATCTGTGGCGGTACCTATCCCGAAAGTTGGATGGACAGTTTGATGACGGTCATCGACGCTTATGAAAAAGATTTACCCAATCTGATGAAACGGTCGGAGCAGGAAGACTTTTTACCGGAAAGTCAGGAGAATGGTAAGCAGGAATTGGGCTATTGGCCCAGTGCCGGTTATTTGCGCAGTCGTACGATGTTGGGAAGCAGGGGTCTGGGAATAGAACGGATTGGTGAAGGCAATGATTCTCCGGGAAGTGACTTGATAATCAAGTTAGTTGATGAAGAGGATAGTCGTCCTTTATGGATTACTGTATGGGGTGGTGCCAACACATTGGCACAGGCTGTGTGGCGGGTTAGAAAGGAACGGAGCGAATCGGAGGTGCATAAGTTTCTGGATAAACTGTGTGTATATACGATTACAGATCAGGACGTATGTGGGGGGCCTCCTGTAGATTATGCGTTCAGTTCCCATCAATGGCTGCGTAAGACTTGCGGAAAGGAGTTGCGTTTCTTCTGGGATGAAAGTGCCTGGCTTGTGCAGAACACGCTTGGAAGTATGAATTGGAATGAATATGCCACCCATATACAGGGACATGGCCATTTAGGAAAGGTCTATCCGAAAAACAAATATGGAGTAGAAGGGGATACGCCTTCTTATCTGCATGTCTTTCCCAATGGGTTGAATAATCCTGCTGTGGGCAATCAGGTGGGTTGGGGCGGCTATTTCCGTTGGGCGCTTTCGCCTGACAGCCTGACGGAGTGTTACACCAATGCAGCTCCGGATGTTAAAGCTGTATCCGAGAAATACGAGAAATATTTTTATCCGGCCATCTTTGCTGATTTTGCGGCCCGGATGGATTGGGCGGCTTACGGAGAAGGAAATCATAATCCGTCTGTCTGCATAAATGGCGAAAGAGGTTTGGAGTCGGTCATGGTTTCTCCGAAAGTGGGTCGGAAAATACGGTTGGATGCATCTGAATCTTTTGATGCGGATAATGATTCATTGGCATATCATTGGTGGATATTGCCGGAGGCCGGTACCTATACAGGCCGTATGGATATTATGCAGGCCGACAGGTCTGTTGCAATCTTGGGTATACCACGGGATGCGGCAGGTAAGGAAATACATGTGATTTGTGAAGTGACGGACAATGGTTCTCCTGCACTGACTGGGTATAGGAGGGTGATTATACGTCCGGTTAATTAGACAGATTTGGGCATAACCAACATAGTAGTCAATCCTGCCGATGTACCGACTATGAGTAAGGAAAAACTTCGTAAGACAGATGCCGTTGACTGCAACAAGCTGGCTCGTGAATTACGTTCCGGTTCATTGGTTGGAATATACGTTCCCGGAGTGGAAACTCTGGAACTTCGTTCTTTGATAAGGATGAGAAACCTGATAGTAAAAGACAGCATCCGTGCGAAGAACCGCATCAAGTCTCTTCTTCGTTTTCATGGCGTAGAGATACCGGAAGAGTTTACCCGCTGCTCCATTGGCTGTTGGTCCAAACGCTTCCTTTCCTGGTTACAGGCTCTTGAACTGTCCACTGAGTATGGCAAGAAGACTTTGGAACTGCACCTGGAACAGTTCGTGCGTCTTCGTAAGATGCTTCTACAGGAGACACGTGCCATCCGTGAGATTTCACGTAAAGCTCCTTTTGAGAAGCCGATACGCCTTCTGACTTCTGTTCCCGGAATAGGCGTTACTACAGCTGCCACCCTGATGGTTGAGCTTGATGATATAGTGCGTTTTAAGAATGCTGACCATCTGGCTTCTTTCATCGGTCTGGTACCAATGTGTCATTCGAGCGGTGAAAGTAACGGCACAGGAGATATAACTGTACGCCGGCATTTCATGCTTCGGTGTCTTTTGATAGAAGCCGCATGGATTGCAATCCGCAAGGATCCTGCAATGACCGTAGCCTATACGGAATACCGTAAACGTATGAATCCTCAGAAATCAATTGTAAAGATAGCCAGACGGCTTGTAAACAGAATATACTATGTACTCAAACATGAAAAGGAATATATACCGTGTGTTGTCAAATGATACAGAATCCTATAAGGTAAAACAGCTTTCTTTTGAGGGAAATACTATCATATTTATGCGGCTTTGAAGTCCGCTCAAAAAAGTTTGTAACCCTCATTAATGGTTTGACTGATAAAGGAACTTGCAGCCCCTTATGCGGTGTCTGCTGTGGAAAGTTTGTTTTACCATAGGATTATGATTAGGTTTTCTTAGCCATATCAGACGATATCAGTAATACAAAAAGAGAGGCGTCTTACCGCCTCCCCAAGTAGCATTACTGCGTACCGTCAGGATGTTTATTGCTGGCAGGTTGCTCCTCAGCAGAGCCTACTTCCTCTTAACATCCTGATACAAAGATATAAAACTAAAGTTAATTAATAATGAATTATCCAACTTTGTTTGGATTTTAAATGGAAAGGATATATGAAACATCATTTTTTTATAATAAGCTGCCTGATGCTGCTTTGTATTTGCAGCGCGGGATATGCCTAAAGTCATCAATCTGAACCGGGAATGGAAGTATATGCGCGGAGACTGCCGGGGAGCGGAGCAGACGGGATATGACGACAGCGGTTGGGAGCGTATCGGACTGCCCCATTCCTTCAGCATTCCGTACTTCATGTCGAGAGATTTCTACACAGGATACGGATGGTATCGCAAGCATGTCGCCTTTACGGAAAAGAATCTCTCGGGAAAAATCTTTATGGAGTTCGACGGCGTGTTTCAGGAGGCGGAGATATTTGTAAACGGAAAGTTCGTCGACCGCCATCGCGGGGGATATACCGGATTTTCAGTCGACATAACGGAGGCGGCGCAGGTGGGAGACAATCTGATTGCGGTGCGGGTAAACAATTTATGGCAGCCGACTCTTGCGCCGCGCGGCGGAGAACATGTATTCAGTGGGGGAATATACCGGAATGTCCGGTTGGTATTGAAGTCGTCCACCTACATCGACTGGTACGGAACGTTTGTCACGACATCCGGACTGGACACGAGCAACGGCGGATATGGGATTGTGAACGTTTCAACCGAGGTCAGGCATTCGGGAAACGATACTGACAACTTCCGTCTGGTATCCAATGTGCTGTCTCCCGACGGCCGGATTATCGCATCGGCCGAGAAAGAGATAGAGATGAAGTGCAATACGGCTCAAACCGTAAGGCAGACGACGGAAAAGATTGAGAATCCCTGCCTGTGGCATCCGTCACATCCGGTATTGTATAAGCTGGAGAGTCTGCTTTTCAAAGGCGACAAACTGATAGACCGGGATGAAACTTCGTTCGGCTTCCGCTGGTTTGAGTGGACAAAAGACCACGGCTTCTTTCTGAACGGGGAACATCTGTATTTTAAAGGAGTAAACGTACATCAAGACCAGGCCGGATGGGGCGATGCCGTAACGGACGCCGCCGCGCGCCGCGATGTGGCTCTGGTTAAGGAAGCGGGATTCGACATGATTCGCGGTTCGCATTATCCGCATTCCCCGGCATTCGCGAAGGCGTGCGATGAAGAAGGCGTGCTTTTCTGGTCGGAAGCTCCCTTTTGGGCCACGGCCGGAGAAAAGAAAGACGGGTATTGGACGGCAAGCGCCTATCCCGTCCGGCAGGAAGACTGCGATGCTTTTGAAGAAAATGTCCTGCAACAATTGGAGGAGATGATACGCATCCACCGAAACCATCCTTCCATCATTGCATGGAGCATGTGTAACGAACCTTTTTTCACCACACCGGAAACGATGGACGGAGTAAGGAAACTGCTGAAGCGGATGGTAGACTATACGCATCTGCTTGATCCGACTCGACCGGCCGGCATAGGCGGAGCACAGCGTCCGTTAGGAGAAGAACGGATTGATCTGATAGGCGACATCGTGGGATATAACGGCGACGGAGCCACTATCCTCGATTTCCAGCAGCCTCCCATACCGAGCATGGTGACGGAATACGGGAGCACAAACGCCGACCGCCCGGGCGAATACATCCCGGGATGGGGAGACCTGGAGAAGAATGACGCATGGAAAGGCGTGGAGTGGCGGAGCGGACAGGCCATCTGGTGCGGGTTCGACCACGGAAGCCTCTTTGGGGAAGGAATGGCCAAACTGGGCATAATCGACTATTTCCGCATCCCGAAGCGCTCCTGGTACTGGTACCGCAACGTTTATGCCGGTGTCAACCCTCCGGTATGGAGCGTATCGGGTACCCCGGCCAAGCTGAGACTGGAAGCATCGCGATATACCGATATCAAGGCCGACGGTACAGACGATGTTCATCTGACCGTGACAGTCCTCGACGAGGAAGGCAGGGAACTGAGCAATTCACCGGATGTAAAACTTACTCTGATATCGGGTCCGGGAGAGTTTCCTACCGGCGGCAGCATCCTGTTCGAGGCGGGAAGCGACATCCGCATCATGGACGGAAAGGCGGCGATAGCCTTCCGCTCCTATTATGCAGGCGAGTCCGTCATCGAAGCCACCTCACCGGGACTGGAGCCTGCCCGCATCAAGCTGACTTTTACCGGAGCACCGGCCTACAAAGAAGGGGTCACTCCGAAGGTGGCAGACCGTCCGTATGTTCCTTTCTCCTTGCAGAAAAAGGGGAAGATACAGAGCTTCGGGCTGAACAATCCCGCATTCGCGAGCAGTGCTGCTGACGGACACTCCACAGGATATGCTGCCGACGGCAAGTTTGATACGTGGTGGGAACCCGAAAGTTCTGACCAAAATGTCTATTGGACGCTTGATACGGAACGTTCCCTGATGCTGAGTGAAGTCAGCATACGGTTCGCTTCTACAGACCGATACCAATATAAGGTGGAAGTGTCAGAAGACAACAAGAATTGGATGCTGGTCTCAGACAAGACAGGCAACAAGAATCCGGTCGGATCGGACAAGATAAAACCCGAAAAGACGGTGAAGATGCACTATCTTCGCCTCAGCTTCCCCCAGACCGGGAAATATGTAACGCCGAAGCTTGCCGAGGTGGAAATTCTGGGACAATTGGATTAAGCAGGTTTGGACAGCATCCGCCTGCGCGATGATGCGGTCAGAACAGATTTTTGACCGTAACAAGAATTTTCTCATGTCCGACGGACGGAACGGAAACAGAAAAGAGTCTTGCTCTGGGATGCCCTCAAGAGCAAGACTCTTTCCTGTTTTCAGTCAATCTGCAAGCTGATGTCCTTGCCTTCCGCAACAATCAGCAGTTCTTTCCGTTCCGCATCATACTGCCAGTCGGCCGCATCCTTTACCGAGGACACGGCAGGCATATTCCGCAATATAAAGGCATAGCGGGATGAACGGTCTGATTTCAGTCGGAGCTCACCCTTAGCTTCATCAAAAGAGACCGTGCAATCGTAATATTCCGTACCGTCGCCCTGCGGCAGATGAAGCGTGCGGGCGGAAAGGCCGTTCGGACAAATCAGGAAAGAGCGGCAGCCTTCCAGCTTTTCACAGCCGATGCCTGTTGCCCCCGACCGGATATCCATCGGGATGATTGCCCCCTTCCGGATGAACAGCGGGAACTCGTCCAACGGATACCGGCGCGAAATCCGGGTGTCTGGGGCAAAAGAGTCGCCCGTCCAGAAGTCAATCCAGGTTCCTTCAGACGGAAGGTGGAAGACCACCGGACCGGAACCGGCCGAAGTAATGGCTTTCGTAAAGATATAATCGCCCACCTGGTGGCTTTCCTCACTAAAAGAAACATTCTTCAGGAGCGAACCTCCGTGCAGATGCGCGTCGACAACCGTAGAGAACAGATAAGGCACCAGTTCATCGTGCAATACCACGCAAAAGCGGTAGATATCCTCCACATCCTGTCCGTGAAACCAGGGCAGATGGTTGGTAAACGCTCCGTTTTCCCCGCCGTTGATCATGGCGGCCGTCATGCAGCCGAACTGGGCATAGCGGACAAATTCCTCCTTGCCGGCACGCCGCATGAAGAAGCCCGCCACTTCGCAGGCCGGCGAGGCATATCCGCGCAGAGCCGACCGGTAGATATTGTCGATTTGCAGCTTCAGGCCGCTCCAGTCTCCCGAGAAATCGCCGCACCATCCCAGATTCATCTTGTCCGGACTGGCGGAATAGCCTCCCTGATGGGAATAAGGACGCGCAATGATGATTCCTTCCGGATTCCGGCCGTGGTATAGTCGTACATGGCATCGTAATAATACGGGCGAAACTCGGCATTGCTCATCGTTCCCTTGCTGGTCTGGAGATAGTCTCCGAACCAAAACTCGCCCTGATCGACCTTCCATCCCTTCCATCCGTATACTCCGTCAACAAATACTTTGTCCAACTGCGTATGCCACCATTCCACGGCCTTCGGGTTGGTAAAGTCGATGTGAATGCCGTATCCCTTCCACCATTCGTGCGGTTCGCTGCCGTTTATCCCCAGTTTGTTGCTGCGCACATAGTCGTAAGCCTCGCACTGCTGCAGCGGAGTGTCCTTTCCTTTCTGGTTCACCACGCCGGTCAGCCACAGGATGACCTTTACATCCTTCCGCTTGAAGTAGGAAAGCATCCCTTCAGGGTCGGGATACCGCGCTTTGTCCCAGTTGAAGTCATTGTAGGCAGTCGACCAGGGGCTGTCGATGATGGTAGCTTCCACCGGAATGCCCCTTGACAAATATCCGTCGACCAGTTTCTTTGCTCCCGTTTCCGTGTTCAGGATGTCTTCCCATACGATGTGCCTGAACGCCCATGCGGGCGTTATGGGAGGAGTCTGGGCATGAACCGCAGTCAGCATGCCCAAGCCAAACAGACTTGCTATGACAATCCTTTTCATGGCAAGACTATTTCAGGATTCTTATATCAGGCCCCACATACGTTTGCTTCAGTCCGCCCCAGTCTGCGATAATGCGCTGTATCATCACGTCGTGGTCTCCGCAACTTAAAGTCAGCGTGTGCTTCTCGCGGCTGCGGTCGATCGGGAAAGTAAACGTTGCCTTGACTCCGTTTTGAAGCACATGGTCTTTCCATTCCTTCGAGTATTCCACCGGCACATTGTTCGTTACCTGCACAGGCTGCCCGTCAACCGACACGCCGAAGCGTGTACCTCTTCCCTTATAAATCGGGAAAACAGGCAGAGAATATACATGCAGTGTCACCGAATCGGCATCTATTGCTGTTGAAAGGGTTTGCGCCACGCACGGGTCTTTGCATCCTTTCCCCGGTATTGAAAGACACGATGCAGATAGAAGGCGGAGGATATTGGCCGCTGCTCACCTTGAGAGGTGCCTGCGCGACAGCTGCCGCTGAAATCCGCCTGAAAGCGTCGGGCATGAATCCGGATACCTTGAGGGTGAACAAGACGATGTTCTTTTACAAAGCCATAGAGGCGGTGTCCGATGAAGACACCCTCGCCACGGATGCGATGGCACGGATAGCCGGCGGCATAGGGTGTTTCGGAGAGTTGTATGCCTCCGTCGGGATACATGGCTTCAAGCTTGCATCGGCACGCAACACGCCCCTCAACCAGGCCACGCCCCTTGACATGGCTTCGTTGCTGGGCAGGCTGATGCGTTACAAAGACCACCTGTTCCGGGAGCACCCTGACATCTATGAAACGCAGGACTATCTGGAGCAGAGTTTGGAGAACAAAGGTTGGCCTACTACCGATTACACCTTAGCCTGCGCAGAGGTAGGAGGACGGCGTGTGCTGAACGTCATTGCTTCGGTGGGCGGCCACCTGCTGGTTGTCTTTATGGAAGGAACGGATGTATCCGAAGAAACGCTGATGAAGAAGGCGGGCGAGCTGATACAGGTTGCCAAGGATAATTTGCCTTAAACACGTCTTCCCGTTCTCATCCCACCACACTGTCAACATCCACATAATAATTGGAAGGATTATTGCGGTCAACATAGACACGCACCTTCCTTTGGGGATCTATCTCGTAACTCTCATACCAGAAAGAACCGCTGTGAAACAGGTATATACGCCCGTCGGATGCCACATAACGGCAACTCACGATGATGGGATGCCGTCCGTTCATGCTTTGGTTGTCATCTTCACGGATGCCTGTTATCTCCGCCTCCACTGTATCGCCGGTAGCAAGCAGGCGGGCTATTTTCTGCCGGTGTTTCCGCCTTACCAGAATAAAAGCCAGTCCCATACCGGCAAACACGAACGCCATGGCCATCAATAGGCCGATTATCCAATTGTTATCATCCAGATAACGCACCTCTTGGGGATTGCCATTGCGATAATAGACAGTAATCTGCTTGCCCGGATGCATGGACGATGAAGACAGATTGAGCGTGGAAGTATAGGTCTTTCCGCCGACTGTGTATTCCACCACCGGTGTGCCCAGCGATTCGTGATTTGCCCCACGCATGGCCAGGATAACTGCCTGCACAGGTGTAGCTTCTGCTTTGAATGTGTGACCGCTGGTATAGATGAAGATACAGACGGTAAACAGGATGATGCCCACCAGCACAAATATTCCGCCGAAGATGC